>CAMFSB010000009.1 GCA_945982465.1 uncultured Faecalibacterium sp.
GGGGTTGCACAAAAACTCGCCGGGCATACCGGGCATCATGGGCGCCACCGAAGCCGTGCAGGACGAAACGTTCATGCCCAGCTCGTCGATGGAACGACGGAAGCCGGCCACGTTTTCGGCCGTCATGGGCACCTGCGAGATCTCGATGCAGTGGTAGCCGATCTCGGTCAGCTTGGCCATGGACTCATACGCATCAAACTTGGGCATCTTGTTGGGGGCAATGGTGCTCATCTGAACACCGATCAGACCTTTGTTTGCCATAAGTATCTTCTCCTTTTCATCTTTTGAAGGTGTGCCGCAGCCGCGCGGCCGGCAAGGGTCACAGCGCAACAGGGCTGCCTGTTTTGCTGGACGTGCAGATCGCGTCGATCAGGCGGATGCTCATCACAGCGTCGCGCACATGGATGTAATCGTCGCCGCCGGTCTCCAGGGCCTTGTAGAACTTGGCCACCAGCTTGGAGTGCGACGCGCCAAAGTAGAACTTGGCGCCGGGCATTTTCTCATTTTCGCACAGCTTGTCGCGGCTGCCGTCCGGGTTCACACGGAACAGCGCATCGTCCTCAATGTGGAACACGGCTTTTTCGGTGGCCACGCGGATCTGCACGCTCTCGTTGGTGTAGTTGGCGTTGGTGGCAAAGAACAGCCCCTTTGCGCCGCTGGCAAATTCCAGCCGGGCGGTCACGTTGTCCTCCACCTCGGTGCCGTAGTTCTGGATCTGGCTGGTCACGCCGTGCAGCCGGGTGATATCACCGCACAGGTAGTACAGCAGGTCCAGCGTGTGCACCGACTGATTGATCATGCAGCCGCCGCCCGCAAACTCCATCTGGCCGCGCCAGGGCTGCTCGTTATAGTAGCTCAGCGTGCGCTGCCAGGGAACAAAGCCGCGGCAGCCCACCACCTTGCCGTACTCGCCGCTGTCCAGCAGGGCTTTGAGCATTTCGGTGGTGCTGTTCAGGCGGTTCTGCAGGCAGATGCCGATCTTCACTTCGGGGTGGGCCGCTTCCAGCGCGGCAAATTCCTCGGCCTGCGCGGGGGTCAGCGCCACAGGCTTTTCACAGAATACATGGACGCCCTGCTCCGCAAAATACTTGCTCACCGGATAATGCAGGTAATGCGGCAGGCAGATGTGCACGCAGTCCGGGTGTTCGGCCTGGCAGAGCGCTTTGTAATCGGTGTAAAAGGGGACACCCGCCGGGATGGACGCTTTTACGGCTTCGTTGGTGTCGCAGACGGCGCACAGCTCGATATCCGGGTTCGCCTGGATCGCGGCCAGATGCACCGGTGCGATCGTGCCGAAGCCGATGATCGCAGCTTTTTTCATCGCAGCATTCTCCTTTGGATAAAGCCCGGGCGCGGCGGCAGGCCCGCCGCGCCCGGGGGCAGTCAGTTCAGAAAAGAGGAGCGATCACTCGCGCACCGGGAACTTGCCCTCGGCGGCGATCTTCTCGTTCAGGGCAGCGGCGTACACTTCGGGGTCCACCGGGTTGGAAACTTCCTTGCCGGTCCAGGCCGAAAGCTGCGAAGCGTTGGCCAGGTTGACGCCGTTGATGCCGTCCGAGCCGGGGGCCAGCAGCGGGCTGCCAGTCAGGATGTGCAGCGCAAAGTTCTCCATAACGGTGGTGTGCTGATAGCCCCAGCCGTCCACATTCTCGAAGGTCTCGGTGGTGAACAGGCCGCCGCCGCCGTTGCCGCTGGTCAGGCGGGCCACCTGCATCATGTCCATCGTGGCGTTCAGCTCGTCCTCGGGCTTGACCAGGCGGTACACGGTCGCCGTCTTGCTGCCCTCCACCACGATCTTGCCGCCGTCCAGGTCGATCTCCAGCCGGTCGGTGCCGCAAGCGTCGTGGGTGCAGGTGGTAAAGGTGCCGGTGGCGCCGTTGGCAAACTCGACCACCATGGTCACATCGTTCTCAACGTCGATGTTGCGGTGGCAGCCGTTGATGTTCTTGGAGTAAACCTTGGTGGGAATGCCGCAGATCCACTGCCACAGGTCCAGCTGATGGGGAGCCTGGTTGACCAGGACGCCGCCGCCTTCGCCGCCCCAGGTGGCGCGCCATGCGCTCTGCTGATAGTAGCTGTCCGGGCGCCACCAGGTGTTGATCATCCACTGGCTGCGGCGGATCTCGCCCAGCTCGCCGGAAGCAACGATCTCCTTGATCTTCTGATACAGCTTGTTGGTGCGCTGGTTGAACATGATGCCGAACGCCACGTCGGGGTGCTCCTCAGCGCACTTGTTCATGGCCAGCACGTCCTTGGCGCGCACGCCGGCGGGCTTTTCGACCAGCACGTTCATGCCGTGCTCCAGGCAGTAGATGGCAATTTCATGGTGCAGGTAATGGGGCACAGTGGTGATCACGGCATCCACATTGCCCGAGGCGATCATTTCTTTCCAATCCTTATAGAACGGGATCTCAGGATACTTTTCCTTGCACATGGCCTCCTTGGCGGGGTCGATGTCGCACAGAGCGCCCAGCGCGCAGTGCGGGGGGCACTCGGGTGCGGGCATGCCGGCAAAGCCGCCCTTGCCGGTGAGGAAGCCGGCGTAAGCGCCGCCCTGCGCACCGATGCCGATCAAACCAAAACGAATCTTGTCCATAGTTAGTTCTCCTTTTCATTCATAAAATTGGATGTACTGGGGATAACCAAAAGCTTACAGCCCGTCGACCACGCCGGGCTGCGAAGCAAACCGTACTGCGGCGGAGCAGCGCCCCGCCGGCGCACGGAAGGCTTTTGAAAGGATCAGATGGCGTCCAGAATGCCCAGCAGGGCACGGTACTGGGCCTCGTAGCCCTCGGCGCCGTTTTTGTACTTGTTCTCCTTGATGATGTCGGTGGCGGCCGCGGTCTCCAGCGACTGCAAAGCGTCGAACAGCACCAGATGCGGCTCCAGCGTCAAAAAGCCGGTGTAGCCCTCCTCGCGGATGGCCTGCTTCAGGATCTGGGCGATCTTGCCCTCGCCGGTGCCGCACAGTACGTTCTCCTTATTGTTGGAAACAGCGTCCTTGATGTGGATATAGACCACATGCTTTTTGAGCAGCTCCCAGCAGGCGGCGGGGTCCTCGCCGCACTGCACAAAGTTGGCAAAGTCAAACGCGGCCTTGAAATGGTCGCTGCCCACATTGTCCAGAATATCCTTGCAGCGGGCGCCGGTGTCGCCGTAGATGTCCTTTTCGTTTTCGTGGATCAGGACAATGCCGTGCTTTTCGGCAATGTCCGAGAACTGGCGCAGCTTTTCAATCACCGCGCCGCGGTAATCGGCCGGGTCCTTGCCCTCGGGCATGTAAAAGCTGAACATACGGATGTAACGGCAGTTCAGCAGTTTGGCGATCCAGCACAGATTTTCCAGTTGCTGCAACTGTTTCTGGAAGCCTGCTTCATCCTCAATGCCCACCTTACCGATGGGGCTGCCAAGGCTCGATACGCCGATGCCGGCGGCCTCCAGGCGGGGCAGCAGCTTCTGCTTGACCTCGTCGGGCGTGTAATCGGCGATGCCCTTTTTGTCAGCCGAACGCAGCGAAATGTACGACATGCCCAGCTTTTTAACGGTAGCCAGCTGTTCGTCGAAATCTACGCTGATCTCATCGGCAAAACCAGAGATATAGATGTTTTCCATGGGCGGGGTCCTCCTTATTTTATAATATCGGCCGCAGGGCCGAGAGGGCATAGGGGATGGGCCGTCAGCTCAGGTTGTCCAAAAATGCCTGGTTGCGCTCAGCCTGATATGCGCCCGCGTAGGTGCCGTTTTCCAGCTTTTCCAGCGCCTGGCCGAAGCCGGCCCAGCTTTCGGTTTCGTGCCGCACCAGAATGGGGTAGTAGAACACGCCGTTCTTTTCGGCGGCGGCCTTGTCGCCGGGGGCGTCGCCGCACATCAGGATGTGGTCGGGCGCGTAGCCCTTTTTCGCCAGCTCGCTGATGCAGTGGGCCTTGCTGCCCGCGTCCTGCGCGCACACAATGTCCACATGCTCCAAAAGGCCGTACAGGCCCCACTCGTCCAGCACGGCGCCCAGGTTAGCGCTGGAAACAATGGCCACGTCAGCGGTGCGATGGGCCAGCGCCAGCGCTTCGGCCACGCCCGCAAAGGGCTTTTTGTCGCTCATGGGGATCTGTTCGATCGAAGCGTTCACCGCCTTGCTCCAGGCCAGCGCCTTGGGCAGGCTCACCGCGGCGGGATTTGCGGCAATGGCCTTTTCCAGCGCGCCGTTGGAAAGCTCCCTGCTGGTTTCGACCCAATGCACCAGAGCGTCCAGATCCTCAATGGGGCGGTACTGTTCGCTGATCTCGGTCAGCGCCATGGCCAGGCCCTTGTAGCGGTTCACGCCGCGGGTCATGGTATACAGGTTGATCTGGTTCCAGCGCTCCAGGATGGGCTTTTCCCATTGCTCAAGGCCCCACTCGGCCACCATGCAGGGGCCAAAGCAGTTGAAATGCTTGATATCCATGGTGTCCATCGCACAGCCGTCGCTGTCCACGCAGACCAGATAGTCCTTTTCTTTTTTAAAGGTATCAAGTGTTACAGCCATCGGGTTCGACCTCCCTTTTTATGGATGATATTGCACGCATCTGGCACGCGGAGACGATTTTGCGCATGGAACAATAAGGCGTTGCTCGATGACGGCAAGCTTTAGTTGTTCTTATTATAGCGCAAAACCGGTTGTAACGGGTGACAAAATACACCCTCTTGCTTTTTACAGGGGGTGTTACAGTTTCTGATGTTTTGCATCTGGGATGTGAACAAATTGTTGTGTATAATAAATGGCATAGAAACCGAAAGAATGAACAGGTCGAATCATTCTTTTGGGTATTTTTACGAAAAGGAGAGATACTTCACAATGGCAAAGAAACCTTTGGAAGAAAACGGTATCCACAGAGCCAAACTCTGGGAGATCGGTTTCTACGCCCTGAACAACACCTCCACCAACACGTATATGCTGATCGTTTCGATGATCAGCTACTACATGGTCGGCATGGTTGGTGTTTCTGCCGTTCTGGCAGGTTCGTTCGCAACCATCATGCGTATCTGGGACGGCGTGACCGACCCGTTTGTGGGCATGATCGTTGACAAGACCAACACCCGCTTTGGCAAAAACCGTCCCTTCATCGTTATCGGCAACATCATCCTGTTTGTTGCCAGCTGGCTGATGTATCATGCGACCCCGCTGCTGCCCCAGAGCTCCAGCGTCCGTCTGGTGGCCTTCACCATCATGTACATGATCTACATCATTGGCTACACCTGCCAGTGTGTTGTTACCAAGTCGGCACAGACCTGCCTGACCAACGACCCCGCGCAGCGTCCCGTGTTCGCCATGTTCGACACCGTCTACAACCTGCTGCTGTTCAGCTTCATCAGCCCTGTTCTGTTGCAGAGTATGTGGATGGACGAGTACACTTGGGTTGTGCCCCAGCATCAGGCTGAGGTCGATGGCTTCATCGCCAAGAGCCCCTGGATCGCCGACCGTATCATCGAGGCCAATGGCGTGCAGATCCTGCCCGCTCCGTACAACCCCGCTTACTTCAGCAAAATTCATCTGACCTTCGGTATCATTTCTGCTGTGTTCATGGTTCTGGCTGTCATCGGCCTGAGCCGCAAGGACAACAGCAAGTACTACGGCACCGGCAAGGCTCAGAAGGTCGGCGTTAAGGACTATGTGGACTGCATCTGCCACAACCGCGCCATCCAGATGCTGGTTGTCTCCGCTTCGACGGACAAGCTGTTCACCTCCTTCAAGAGCAACTCTGCCGTTCTGATCGCCATCTTCGGTATCACCTTTGGCAACTACAGCCTGTACGCCAGCTTCTCGCAGATCAGCGCTATTCCCATCGCTGTCGGCAGCATTCTGGTCATGAACTTCATCGCCTGCAAGATGGGCCAGAAGATGTCCATGCTGGTCGGCTCCTGGGGCGGCATCATCATCGCTGCCGTCATGACCGTGTTCGTGGTCATGGTTAACCCCAAGGGCGACGCCTCCGTCATGCTGCTGCCCGCGTTTAACCTGCTGAAGCCCTCGACCTACGGCACCCTGTTCGCCGCCGGCAGCTGGTCTGCGGTTGGCGTGATCTTCGTGCTGCTGAGCATCGCCTGGGCCGTTGTCACCCCGCTGGCCGGTTCCATCGTTATCACCATGACCGCCGACTGCGCCGACTACGAAGTTTACCGTACCGGCAAGTACGTCCCCGGCCTGATGGGCACCCTGTTCAGCTTTGTTGACAAGCTGGTTTCTTCTCTGGCTTCCACCTTCGTTGCTCTGCTGTTCGCCATGGTTGGCTTTGCGGATGCTCTGCCCACCCGTGAAACTCCGTACTCTGACGGCATCTTCTGGGTTGGTGTGTTCTGCTACTTCGGCGCCCCCATCATTGGCTGGCTGTGCAACGTTGTTGCCATGAAGTTCTACCCGCTGACCAAGGAAAAGATGGAAGAGATCCAGGGCGAGATCGCCCGCATCAAGGCCGAGGCTGCTGCCGAGAACGCCTGATCGCATTCTTTGATCTCTCACATCAAACTGTAATTGTCCGAGTGGCTTCGGCCTGACGGGTCAAGCCGGCCGGACGGTCGGGGCCCCCGGATGGAAACATCCGGGGGTCCTTCTTTTACCAAAACCGTTTGTAAACTTTGTTTGACAGTTGCGGCCTGTCTCTTGTTTTACCGCGGCAGACCTGTTATTCTTTGAGCAAAAATGTAAAACGCAAAGGAGCCTTGCCCTTATGCCGGAAAACGAAAAAGAGATAAACCCCACGGCGGCGCAGCCTGCCGCGCCCGAAACGCAGCCCGCCGCAGCCGCACAGCCCGCGCCCTCCACCCCTGAAAAAGACCTGCCGGACGAAGCGGCCGCGGCCCAGCCCGCCGCCCCGGAGCGGGAGCATCTTTTGGGCGATGTGGAGGACTATGGCGCGCCCGACGAGTGGAGCCTGGGCACGTATGGCACCCGCAGCCGTCAGGAACTGACCGACCAGGTGTTTGCCAAGATCGACAGCGACGAAAAGATCACGGTCAAGGACTATGTGCTGGCCAATATGGCCTTGCAGGATGCCAAAATGGAGGCGGGCATTGAGGACGAAGAGCCGCCCAAGGGCTTGTTTGGCCTGCTGTACCGCTACCAGCGCTGGAAAGACACCCGCACCCGCCACAAGGTCAACAAGAAAAAGTATCTGCTGCTGCTGGTGTTCCTGGGCTGGATGGGCGGCCACCGCTACTACGAAAAGCGGTATATTCTGGGCGCGGTGTACACACTGTTTTTCTGGACGTGCCTCCCGCTGTGCTCCTGCCTGGTGGATGCGATGATCGCAATCCCCATCAAGGCGGACGAAAACGGCGATATACTGATCTGACCCTGCCAATACGAAAGGAACGGTGCCCTCTATGTGGGAATCGCTGTACAACATTTTGTTCAACCCCAACCATGAAATGACGCCTGCCTCCATGCTGATGGTCGCGGCCATCGTGCTGACCTTCAGTTTTGCCATGCAGGCGTATTCCCGCCGCCGCCAGAACGAGCAGGGCCTGCCCCCGGAGCAGCGCAGCAGCAAAAAGAAAAAGAAGAAGTGAGCCGGCCGGCGGAACACGGCCGGGTGTTTTGGTGCCCCGGGCGGCCGGGCGGCCGCCTGCCATTTTGGATACAAACATACATTCACTCCATAACAAAAGAAAGAAGGTAATGCAATGCGCAATGTGATCAACCTGAACGCAGGCTGGCAGTTCTCCAAGGAGAACGTGGGCCTGCCCGCCGCTATGCCCGTGTGGGAAAGCATTAACCTGCCCCACAGCTGGAACGCCGTAGACGGTTGCAACGGCTGCGGCAACGTGTACCGCGGCACCTGCTGGTATGCCAAGGAGTTCGACACCCCGGTACAGCCCCTGCCCGGCGGCCGTGTGTATGTGGAGGTCAAGGCTGCCTCGCTGGACGCCAGCGTGTACGTCAACGGCCAGAAGGTCGTTTACCACGAGGGCGGCTTTTCCACCTTCCGCGCGGACGTGACCGACCTGTGCAAGCCCGACGGCAAAAACCTGCTGGTGGTGGAATGCAACAACGCGGAGAAGTCCAACATCTACCCCCAGATGGCGGACTTTACGTTCTACGGCGGTCTGTACCGCGGCGTCAATCTGGTCAGCGTGCCGGCTGTGCACTTTGACCTGGACCATTACGGCGGCAGCGGCCTGAAGGTCACCCCCAAGCCCCCCGAGTGCGGCGGCGCCACCTTTACGGTGGAAAGCTGGGTCACCGGCGGCGATGCGAACTTTACCGTGCAGTATGCCGTGCTGGACGCTGCAGGCAAGGAAGTTGCCAGCGCCGTGCGCCCGGTGGACGCCACTAAGACCGTGCTGTTCGTGCCGGATGCTCACCTGTGGGACGTGGCCGCCCCGGACCGGTACCCCGTGACCGCCACGCTGATCCGCCGCAACGAGCATTACGACCAGGTCAGCGCCCGCGTGGGCGTGCGCAGCTTTAGCTGCGACCCGCAGAAGGGTTTCTTCCTCAACGGCCGCAGCCTGCCGCTGCGTGGTGTGTCCCGCCATCAGGACCAGATGTACAAGGGCTGGGCCCTGACCCGCGAGGAGCACTACAACGATGCGAAGATGATCAAGGAGCTGGGCGCCAACAACATCCGCCTGGCCCACTACCAGCACAGCGACGATTTCTACGACGCCTGCGATGAGCTGGGCCTGATCGTCTGGGCCGAGATCCCGTTCATCAGCAGAATGTCGGACGACCCCGCTGCCCACGAGAACTGCCGCAGCATGATGACCGAGCTGATCATCCAGAACTACAACCACCCCTGCATCTGCTTCTGGGGTCTGTCTAACGAAATTCTGATCGGCGGCATGAAGCCGGGCCTGGTGGAGAACCACAAGGATCTGAACGCCCTGGTCAAGAGCCTGGACGATACCCGCCTGACCACCATTGCCCATGTGTCTATGACGCCGGTAAACAGCCCTCTGCACAAGATCACCGATGTGGAAAGCTACAACCACTACTTCGGCTGGTACGGCGGCAAGCTGACCGACAACGAAGCCTGGTTCGATAACTTCCACAAGGAGCACCCGGACATCTGCGTGGGCCTGTCGGAGTACGGCTGCGAGGGTATCATCACCTATCACAGCACGCAGCCCGCCTGCAAGGATTATACCGAGGAATACCAGTGCGTTTACCATGAGCATCTGCTCAAGGTCATCAACGAGCGCCCGTGGATCTGGTCCACCCAGGTGTGGAACATGTTCGACTTCGGCTGCTCCATGCGCGACGAGGGCGGCGTGCAGGGCCGCAACAACAAGGGTCTGGTGACCATGGACCGCAAGACCAAGAAGGATTCGTACTATCTGTACAATGCCTACTGGGCAAAGCAGCCGATGGTGCATCTGTGCGGCCGCCGCTATGCTCAGCGCGCCGGCGAGACCACCGAGATCAAGGTGTATTCCAACCAGCCCAGCGTCACGCTGTACCTGAACGGCGCCAAGGTGGGCGAGCAGAGCGCCGACCATGTGTTTGTGTTTACCGTGGCTTTGGCCGAGGGCAGCAACATTCTGGTGGCCGAGGCCGGCCCGGTCAAGGACTCCATGACCATCGAAAAGGTGGCTGAGGAGCCGGCCATCTATGTCCTGCCTGAGTTCAAGGATAAGCAGGAGGGTGTGGCCAACTGGTTCAAGCTGACGGGATCGCTGGATCTGACCGAGCCGATGCAGTTCCCCGAGGGCTACTACAACATCAAGGATACGCTGGAGGTTCTGGCCGAATGCGACGAGGCCTTTGAAATTGTTGCCAAGGCGGCCACGCTGGCCAGCGGCTTCAAGATCGAAAAGGGCGTCGGCATGTGGAAGATGGTGAGCAAGATGAGCCCCGAATCCATGGTGGGAATGCTGGGTAACACCATGCCCGACGGCTTTATTGAAAGCCTGAACGCGCAGCTTATCAAGATCAAGCGCGTGTAAGCCATATCGGTGCTGCAGGCGGCTGGCTGCTACAGCGCAGCCAGGCCGCCCAGGCGAAGCGCATGAAAGCAGCGCTGCCCGGCCAGGCGCCGGTGATGTACCCCAATGAAAAAACGCCGCCGCAGAATGCTCTGCGGCGGCGTTTTTGGCTGTTATGGGGCAGGCGCGCGGCCGGAGTCTGCCCGGCGGCGTGGATCGGGCGGCGCGGCGGCGCCTCACTCATTTTTGTGGGCGCTGGGGCGTGTGCCGTTCAGGTATTCCTTGGGGCTCATGTGATATTCGGCCTTGAACGCGCGGTAAAAGTTGGCGTAGTCGCCAAAGCCGCACTGCTGGTATACGTCGGTGGGGGCCAGGCCGTCGGCCAGCATCTGCCGCGCAATGATCAGCCGCCGCTGGATGATGTAGCGGTACACACTGGTGCCCACATGGCGGTTGAACTCATGCAGCAGGTGGTACTTGCTCACAAAAAAGCGCGCGGCCAGGCTGTCCAGCGTCAGCGGCTCGTGGTAGTGCTCGTTGATGTAGTCCAGCACCTCGGCCACCAGCGGGGCGGAACGGCTTTCGGGGTCGGGCTGGGCAGTGCCGCTGGCGCTGATCCGGTTTACCTCCACCAAAAACTCCACCAGCAGGCCGTTCATCATCAGCTCGCTGCCGTAATTTGCGGCGCTGCTTTCTGCCAAAAGGCGCTCCAGCAGATCGGCGATGCGCTGGCGCTGCTGGGCGGTCAGGCGCAGCACGTTGGAATGGTCGGGTGCGCTCACATCAAAGCAGCGTGTCAGGCTGCATGCGTCGGCACTGTACTGCTCGATGAACGCCTTGTCGATCCACAGCACAATGCGCTCGTAGGGGTGCTTTTCGGCCTGGATCAGCGGCTGGTGCAGCTCCAGCGGGCTGATAAGCAGCAGATCCCCTGGCGATAGCCGGTAGTTGCGGCCCTCGATGATGTAGTTCACATTGCCGTTTAAAAAATAGTAGATCTCGTAAAAATCGTGGTGGTGCAGCGCCACCTCGTTCAGGTAGGCGTCGCGGTAATGGAAGATCTCGAAGGTATGGCTGACCATGTACTGGCGGGTGTTGAATTTCTGCACCGTCTCATTGGCCTGCATTCCAAAAACACGCCCTTTCGATTGCTTTTCTCTACTGTATAACAAGATTCACAATCTGTCAAGCAAGATTCACAAACCTAAAAAAGGCCCAGCGCACACCGCGCCGGGCCAGAGCGTGTTTGTTCGATTCAGCTGTCGGCAGGCAGCAGGCTCTCCAACCCCAGAATAGCGATCATGCAGTGGGTCAGTACCTTGGGCGATTCGCGGAAGTCATTGTCCCGCCAGCAGGTCAGCAGCCCGCAGAACAGGCCGATCACGCCGTTTACAACATACGGGTCGTCCGCCGAGTAGGGCGTTGGCCGAAGCGGCACCATTTCCGGCGGAAGATTGGTCGTCATCACCGCAAAAAAGCTGTGGGCCAGCGACTTTGCCAACAGGGTGGTCATGTGGTTTTCCATCAGGATGCTCAGGTTGCGGCGCTCGTTGTACACCCACTGGAACAAAGCGTACAGGTTGTGCTCGGTCGTGGAGGTGCTGGGCAGGCTGGCCATCAGCAGCATCATCTGCCGGTCGAGGTAATAGGCAATGATATCGGTTTTATCGCTGAAATGCCGGTAAAAGGTCATGCGCTCAAAGCCGGCTTCGCGGCACAACTCGGTGACCGTGACCCGTTCAAAGGGCTTTTGCGCCATCAGCGTGAACAGAGCCGTGCAGAATTTATCCTGATTTTCCAGCGCGAGAGGGCTGCTGTGATTGGTATACATCCCAATGTCTCCTTTTTGGCGGGTGGTTCCTTCTCTTATAATAATACACGATAAAAAGAAAAAAGCAAAGATAAAAACAGGGCTTTTCTTTGCGGCCGGGCCATGCTACAATGGTTGCATACACCCGGCAAACCGCCGGAGAAAAATGGAGGTTTCAACCCGTGAAAAAGTTTTTGCAGGAATTCAAGGCCTTTGCCATGCGGGGCAATGTACTGGATATGGCGGTCGGCGTTGTGGTCGGCGGCGCGTTCAACGCCATTGTCACCAGCCTGGTCAACGACATCATTTCGCCGGTGATCGGTCTGTTTTTCAATACGGACTTCAGCGACCTGGCCATCACGGTGGGCGACGTGAGCGTTGCGTACGGCTCGTTCGTAACGGCTGTGGTCAATTTTCTGATCGTGGCCTTTACGCTGTTTGTGGTGATCAAAACGGTCAACAAGGCCAACAGCCTGACCCACAAGCCCAAGGCCCCGGCCGCCCCCACCGAAAAGGAGTGCCCCTACTGCTTCAGCAAGATCCCTCTCAAGGCGACCCGCTGCCCCCACTGCACCTCGGTGCTGGAGGCTGCTGCCGAAGCAAATGTGTAAGGCCTGCCGCCCTGTTTGACCCCAAACCCCTGTGCGGCATGCAGAAGTGGAGGTGTGGAGCATGAACAGCAAGTACATTCTGGCCCTGGATCAGGGCACGACCAGCAGCCGCGCCATCCTGTTCGACCGCGACCAGAACATTGTGGACGTGCAGCAGCGTGAATTTGAGCAGATCTACCCCCATCAGGGCTGGGTCGAGCACGATCCCATGGAGATCTGGTCCAGCCAGTACGGTGTGATGAACGAGGTGGTGGCCCGCAGCGGCGTGGACCCGCGCGAGATCGCGGCCATCGGCATCACCAACCAGCGCGAGACTACCATTGTGTGGGACAAGGCCACCGGCCGCCCCATTTACAATGCCATTGTGTGGCAGTGCCGCCGCACGGCCCCCATTATCGACGAGCTGTGCGGCCGCCCCGGCATGAAGGACTACATCCGCCAGACTACGGGCCTGGAGCCGGACGCCTATTTTTCGGCCAGCAAGATCAAGTGGATCCTGGACCATGTGCCAAACGCGCGCCAGCGCGCCGAAAATGGTGAGCTGCTGTTCGGCACGGTGGACACCTGGCTGGTGTGGAAGCTCACCGGCGGCAAAGTGCATGTGACCGACCGCACCAACGCCAGCCGCACCATGCTGTATAATATCCAGACGCTGGATTGGGACGAAACGCTGCTGAACGCGTTGGATATCCCCCGCGCCATGCTGCCCCGCGTGGCAGATTCCAGCGAGGTGTACGGCGCCACCCAGATCGGCGGCGCCGAGGTGCCCGTGGCGGGCATTGCAGGCGACCAGCAGGCCGCGCTGTTCGGCCAGGGCTGCTTTGAAAAGGGCGAGGCCAAAAACACCTACGGCACCGGCTGCTTTTTGCTGATGAACACCGGCGAAACGCTGTGCCGCAGCCGGAACGGCCTGGTCACCACCATTGCGGTCAGCCTGGGCGGCAAGGTGCAGTATGCGCTGGAGGGCAGTGTGTTTGTGGGCGGGGCGGTCATCCAGTGGATCCGCGACGGGCTCAAGCTGATCGAGGAAAGCCCGGACGCCGAATATTATGCTCAAAAGGTTCGGGATAATGGCGGCGTGTACATCGTGCCGGCCTTTACCGGCCTGGGCGCGCCGTACTGGGACATGTACGCCCGCGGTGCCATTGTGGGCATCACCCGCGGCGTGACCCGCAACCACATCATCCGCGCCGCGCAGGAAAGCATCGCCTACCAAAGCGCCGATCTGGTGGCCGCCATGGAAAAGGACACCGGCATGCGGCTGGCCAGCCTGAAGGTGGACGGCGGCGCGTCCCGCGACCGGTTTTTGATGCAGTTCCAGGCGGACATTCTGAACTGCCAGGTGCGCCGCCCGATGATCCGCGAGACCACCGCTTTGGGCGCCGCCTATCTGGCGGGCCTGGCCGTGGGCGTGTGGAAAAGCACCGACGAGATCCGCCGGCTGTGGAGCTGCGATATCAACTTTGAGCCGCACATGGATGACGCCGAGCGCCAGCGGCTGCTGCGCGGCTGGCACAAAGCCGTGGGCCGCAGCCTGGACTGGGCCGACCACGAATAACACCAACAAAAAACAGGGGCCGCGTTCCGGTTTGGGAACGCGGCCCCTGCTGCGTTGTATGGGTTGGCCGGGGCGCGGGCTGCGGCTGCCCCGGCGGCAAAACGGCTTACACCTTTTCGATGGTGATGCTCCACTGGCTGCTCAGCGCCTCGCCCGGCTCCAGCACCTCGTGGCGGCCGTCTTCGTTTACGCTGTTGGCCCAGCCGTTCCACGGCTCCATGCACACAAAGTTCTCCGCGTCCTGCTGCCACAGCACGCCGTTGGTAAAGCTGTCATCGGCGTCCACGGTCACCTTGTGGCCGTTGCCCTTGTCGGTCAGCACCATGGGGAACTCCACGCCGGTCAGCAGGCGGATGGAGTTGTCGCTGCCGCTCTGGCGGGTCAGGGTGATGGTCTCGGGCGCGGCAGGCTGCACGCCCTTGGCGTCGGTGCCGCAGGTGGCGCACTTGATATCGAACGAAACATTCTCCAGCGCCGAGGTGACAAAGTAGGGGTGGTAGCCAAAGCTGAACGGCATGGGCTTGTCATCCTCGTTGATCACGGTCAGATCAATGGTGGCGGTATTGCCCTGCAGGTTGTAGGTGATCAGCAGGGTAAAATCGAACGGATACATAAACTTGGTCAGGGGGCTGGCTTCCAGCACCAGCGTCACGCCGTCGGGGCCGACGCTCTCCACTTCCCAGGCGCACAGGTCGGCCAGGCCGTGGATCTCAATGGGGTAGTCCACACCGTCAAAGGTATGCACGCCGCCGTCCGGCTTGCCGCAGTTGGGGAACAGCACCGGCACCGCAAAGCGGGGGCGGTTGCACTGGCCAAAGTTGGGGTAGCGCCGCCAGATGTACTCGTCGCCGTCCAGCGTAAAGCCAGTGATCATACCGCCGCGCTCGGGGGTGATGGTCAGTTCGGTTTTGGCGGCGGGGTCGCTGATGACGTACTGCTCAAAGCAGGCGCCGTCCTCGGTAACAAGCTGGGTCGTGATCTTGTTCATGCTCATTCTCCTTTTCGTGTCGTGTTCTGGGCTTGGCGCGCGGCTGTGCCGCGCGGGATGTTCTGCCCCCAGTATAGCACAAAAACGCTCTGCCTGCATCCCCAAAAGCGCGGGATGTGCCGCCGCACCGCTTGTAAAAACGGCTGATTTATGAAATAATAGCGGCATAGCGGTACGGCCCGCCGGCATGCATGCGGGCAGGGGCCGGCAGGGCGCTTTGTGGTGTGTGCGGGCGCCCGTCAAAAAACGATCTTTGCGCGCGGGCGGCCATGCTGTTGCAGGCGGGCCGCGCGTACCGGGTGAGAGGAGACCCTGTATGAACCGTCACAACCATGCCAAACCATGGGCCGCCCTGCTGGCGCTTTTGCTGTGCCTGCCAGTGTGGCTGGGCCTTGCCGCCCTGCCGGCCGCCGCCGAGCAGCCGGGCGGGCCGCGGGTGCTGTTTATCAGCTCGTATTCCTATGCCTGGCCCACGGTGCCCCAGCAGCTGGCAGGCATCCAGAGCGCGCTGAGCGAGGATGTGTCGCTGACCGTGCGCTGCATGAACACCAAGGAGATCAACGACGCCGAAAGTCTGGAGCTGTTCTACAAAAGCATGGCGTATCTGCTGGCCCATAGCAGCCCGTTCGACGCCATGATCACTGGCGATGATGACACGCTGAACTATGTCATGCGCTACC
>CAMFSB010000010.1 GCA_945982465.1 uncultured Faecalibacterium sp.
CTCCTTGCGCGTCGTGCATCAGGGCCGGGTCGCTTTTGCCGGCGTGCGGCACGCCGCATTTTGCCTCCACCGGGCGGAAATCCCCCTCCGGCGCGGTGCCGGGGTCCTCGGTCAGGCCCTGCAGCCAGGCCGGCGAACAGCCGAACAGCTGCGAAAGCCGCAGCAGCTTTTCGGCGGGGATGGTTTTGACAATGTCGGCCTCATATTTGTAAATGGCCTGCTTGGTGGTGCCCAGCTGGGCGGCCACATAATCCTGCGTATAGCGCTTTTGCAGCCGCATGGTGCGGATGCGCTGGCCCTGGGTCATTTTCTGCGGCATGGGGGAGCCTCCTTTTGGAAATGAGCGTTGACTTTGGTCAACCTGGTAGCCTGAGTATACCAAACCGGCCCGGTCTGCGCAAGAGAAAACAGGCGGAATGGTTTCGGAAAGAAACTCAATAGTTGACAAAATGAGTTACTTGTGCTATCTTATGAGTTACAAATGAAACTTTACGAGAACTTGTCACGCATAGGAGGAGGCAGCCATGGAATACGGAGAAGCCCTGCGTCAGGCGCAGCAGCGCCAGCTGGAGCAGGCACTGGCCCAGTCGATGCAAAAGAGGGAGACGGCCGAAAGTGCCCAGCGCGAGCCGGACAGCGGGCTGCGCGCCAAACGGGTGGGCGCATGAGCCGGCCCGGCCGGCAGGAGCACGCGGCGGAACTGGAGGATCTGCGCGCTGCGGCCCGGACGCTGAGCAGCATGCTGGCCGCAGCGGTGGACGACGCGCGGCAGCGCCAGAACAGCGCGCCGGGCGGCGAACGCGCCGCCGCGAGCCGGGAGCTGAAAGAGCTGACCAGCGTGCTCAAGGATATTGCGGGCGTGGTTAAAACGCTGGAGGAAGATGGCGGAGAAGAAGCTGTAACCGGTGTGGTGGTGCTGCCGGAGGTGATGCACAACGAAAGCTGAACGGAAACGCCCGGCGGCGCCGGCCAGCCCCAACCCCGGCGCGGGCCTGCAAAGCGGCACGCCGGCGGCCAATGTGATCTGGCAGCCCCAGCCCAAGCAGGCGGTGTCTCTGGCCCGGCCGGAGCAGGAGGTACTGTACGGCGGGGCGGCAGGCGGCGGCAAAAGCGACGCGCTGCTGGCTGAGGCGCTGCGCCAGGTGCACATCCCCCATTACCGGGCGCTGATTTTGCGCAAGACCTTCCCCCAGCTGACCGATCTGGTGGACCGCAGCCAAACGCTGTACGGCGGCAGCTTCCCGGGGGCGGAGTACAACGCCTCGGCCCACTGCTGGACCTTCCCTTCGGGGGCGAAGATCTACTTTGGCAGCATGCAGTACAAAAAGGACCGCACCAACTATCAGGGCAAGGCCTACGATTATATTGCCTTTGACGAGCTGACCCATTTTGAATGGGACGAATACAGCTACATGCTCAGCCGCAATCGGCCCAGCGGCCCGGGCACGCGGGTGTACATCCGGGCGGCCACCAACCCGGGCGGCGTGGGCCACGGCTGGGTGCGCCAGCGGTTTATTGCACCGGCCCCGCCGCTGACGCCGGTGGTGGAGCACTACACCGTAAAAGGGCCGGACGGCAGCCCCATCCAGCTGCAGCGCAGCCGGGTATTCGTGCCCAGCACCGTGTTCGACAACCAAAAGCTGCTGGAAAACGACCCCCAGTACCTGGCAAGTCTGGCAGCTTTGCCCGAAGCGGAACGGCAGGCACTTTTGTATGGCCGGTGGGACAGCTTTGAAGGCCAGGTGTTCACCGAATGGCGGGATGACCCGGCCCACTACAAGGACCAGCGCTGGACCCATGTGATCGAGCCGTTTGCCATCCCCTCGTGGTGGAAGATCTGGCGCGGGTATGATTTTGGCTATTCCCAGCCGTTTTCGGTGGGATGGTACGCGGCCGATGACGACGGCCGGCTGTACCGCATCCGGGAATATTACGGCTGTACCGACACGCCCAACACGGGCCTGCGCATCGACCCGGCGGAGCAGGCCCGCCGCATCCGCGAGATCGAGGCCACCGACCCGCTGCTAAAGGGGCGCAGCATCCAGGGTGTGGCCGACCCGGCTATTTTTGACGAGAGCCGGGGCGAGAGCATCGCCGCCATGATGGAGCGCAGCCCGTACTTTGTGCACTGGTACCCGGGCGACAACACCCGGCTGGCCGGCAAAATGCAGTTCCACTACCGGTTTGCGTTTGACCCGGACGGCCGGCCCATGTTCCAGGTGTTCAACACCTGCCGGCACTTTATCCGCACCATCCCGAACCTGGTGTACGATACCGCCGACGTGGAGGACATCGACACCCGGCAGGAGGACCACATTTACGACGAATGCCGCTATGTGCTGATGGAAAACCCGCTATCACCCCGGGCGCGGGCCGCCCCGCCGCCCCGCACCGATGACCCGCTGGAGCTTTCGCCCCGGGCGGTGCGGTTCTTCCGGCTGTGAACAGCGGCAGGCAAAAACTGGCTGGCGGCACGGCGGCTGTACAAGAGCTGAAATCTGAAAGGAGCGTACAACATGAAAAAAGAGCGTGACATTCTGGAACAAATACAGGCAGCTGCCGGGGAACTGGCCCGGCAGCAGGGCGGTCAGCCGGGCGGCGGGCAGGCGGCCGCCCGCCCTGCCGACGAAGCGGCTGTGCAGCAGGCAGACGATTCTTCCGGCGCCCGGCGGGGTATTACCCTGGCGCAGGCGCTGGCCGAACCGGAAAAGCCGCCCATCGGCACCGACGAGGTGGCCAGGGCCGCGCTGGTGCTGCAAAAGTACCGGCAGGGCAAAGCCGCGCTGGACCGCCGCATCGTGGACAACGAGCTGTGGTTCAAAATGGCCCACTGGAAGCAGTATAAAAACCGCCTGATGGACGGCAAAGCCCAGCCGGCGTCCGGCTGGTTGTTCAACTCCATCGCCAACAAGCACGCCGACGCGATGGACAACTACCCCGAACCCACCATCCTGCCCCGGGCGGCGGACGACGAGGCCACGGCGCGGCAGCTTTCCAGCGTGCTGCCCGCTTTGCTGGAGCGCTGCGACTACGAGCAGGTGTACAGCGATACCTGGTGGTACAAGCTCAAGCAGGGCACCGGCGTCAAGGGCGTGTTCTGGGACAGCACGGCCTACGGCGGCCTGGGCGAGATCGCCATCCGCAAAATGGACCTGCTGATGCTGTTCTGGGAGCCGGGCGTGACGGATATTCAGCAAAGCCCCCACTTTTTCAGCCTGGCGCTGATGGACAACGACGAGCTGTGCGCCCGCTGGCCCCAGATGAAAGGCCACACCGGCCGCACGGTGGATGTGGCCACCTATGTGCACGACGACGCGGTGGACACCAGCGACAAAAGCGTGGTGGTGGACTGGTACTACAAGGTGCTGCGGGGCGGCCGCACGGTGCTGCACTACTGCAAGTTTTGCAACGATGTGGTGCTGTATGCCAGCGAGAACGACCCGGCCCTGTACGACCGCGGCTACTACGACCACGGCCGGTACCCCTTTGTGTTCGACACGCTGTTTGTGGAGGAGGACACCCCGGCGGGCTTTGGCTACATCGATGTGATGAAGGACTGCCAGACCGCCATCGACCAGATGAATCATGTGATGCAGGAAAATGCCATCCTGGCGGCAAAGCCCCGGTATTTTCTGGCCGACAACAGCGGCGTGAACGAGGATGAGCTGGCGGATTTCTCCCGCGATATCGTCCACTTTACCGGCCGCCTGACCGAGGAGAGCTTCCGCCAGCAGTCCACCAAGCCCATGGACGCGGCCTGCCTGACCTATCTGAATAACCGCATCGCCGAGCTGAAAGAGACCTCCGGCAACCGGGACTTTTCCCAGGGAGGCACAGCGGCCGGTGTAACGGCGGCATCCGCCATCGCCGCTTTGCAGGAGGCGGGCACCAAGCTTTCGCGCGATATGCTCAAAAGCGCCTACCGCGCGTTTGTACGGGAATGCTACCTGTGCATTGAACTGATGCGCCAGTTTTACACCGAGCCGCGCATGTTCCGCATCACCGGCGAGGGCGGCGGGCTGGCCTTTGCCAGCTTTTCCAACGCAGGGCTGCAGCCCCGCGCCGTGGACGCGGCGTTTGGCCAGCAGGCGGGCCTGCGCAGCCCGGAGTTCGACATTGCGGTGTCGGCGGCCAAAAAGAGCACGTTCAGCCGCCTTTCGCAGAATGAAAACGCCACCACTCTGTATAAACTGGGCTTCTTTGACCCGGCCAACGCCCAGCAGGCGCTGACCGCGCTGGAGCTGATGGAGTTCGACGGCATTGAAAAGGTGCGCGCGCGGGTGGAGCAGAACGCCGCCCGGCGGCAGCTGCTGGAAACGGCGCTGGCCGCCCAGGCCGCCGCCCGCCCGGCCAGCGCGGACGCCGGGGCCGGCGCCATGCCGGCTGCCGCCCGGCCTGTTTCGCCCGATACCGCCAGCCGCCGGGCCATGGCCGCGGCACTTTAACTGATACGCGGCAGAACAAAGCCGCAGAAAAGGAGACGATCCCATGACAACGGTACAGATCCGAACCACGCCGGTGCAGCTGCCCGACGCCCCCGGCCCCACCAGCGAGCTGCGGGTGATCGTGGCCGGGCACGCCTGCTTTGGCGAAAAAGGCAAAGACATCGTATGCGCGGCCGAGAGCATCCTGGTGCAGAGCCTGGCCTGCGCGCTGACCCAACTGGATCGCGCCCAGCTGCACGACCTGGCTGTGGACGGCGTGGCGGGCAGCGGCTGCGTGGCCATCACCGCCGTGCCCACCCCGCAGGGGTTTGAGCGCGTGCGCGGCATGTTTGAAAGCGCCTGCGCGGGCTTTTGCCTGCTGGCCGAAGCCTACCCGCGCAATGTGCGGGTGCTGCGGGTGCCGGCGGACGAGCAGTCTGCCGCACCAAAGCCCGCCGCCTGAGCCTGCCGGGCGCAAAAATTGGCAAAAACTCCCCAAAACTGTAATATTTCGGAGGGATTATACAGTGAGTGATCAAACGATCCTTATGCTTCCTGCGCTTTGCTGTGCGAAGCGCTGTAATACCCGCATGCTGGAGCTGCAGCTGTTCGGCGCGGAGGGCGGCGCGGCAGACGCCGCCCCGGCCGCACAGCCCGGCCCTGCGGGAGCTTTTTCGGGCGATGCAAAACCGGCGCGCACGGCGGCAGGCCGCCCCGATGCCGCCGGCGCCACGGGGCGGGACGCCGCCGCCCCGGTCCTCTCTGCCGCGGAGCAGCCGTCAGCCGAACAGGACAAACGCGCGGCGTTTGACCGCCTGATCCGCGGCGAGTACAAGGCCGAATTTGCCGAGCGCACCCAGAACATCATCGACCGCCGGTTCCGGCAGGCCAAGGCGCTGGAGGAAAAATATCAGCAGAGCGAACGCCTCATCCGCACCCTGGCCGTCCGGGAGGGCGTGCCCGCTGACGACCTGGACGCGCTGGCCCGGGCTGCGGGCAAGCCCGCGCAGGCCGGCGCGGCGCAGCCCCAAACGGGGCCGCAGCCGCCCGCCCCGGCCCAAACACAGCCCCCGGCCCGGCAGCTGGCGCAGCAGGCCGCCCGGCGCACCTGCGCACGCTGGCTGTACGAGAGCGAGGGCATGAAGCAGACCTACCCGCAGTTTGACCTGCGGGCAGAAGTAAAAAACCCGGATTTTGCCGGGATGCTCAAAAGCGGTGTTTCGCTTCGCACCGCGTACCAGGCCTGCCATCTGGACGAGCTGCTGGGCGGCGCGATGAAATACGCCGCCGACAAAGCGGCGGAAAACGTGGCCGCCCGCGTGGCGGACCGCGCCCGCCGCCCGGCCGAAAACGGCGCTGTCCCCCGCGCGGCAGCCGTGATCAAGACCGAGCTGGCCGGCCTGACCCGCGCCGAGCGCGAGCGCATCGAGCGCCGCGCCGCGCGGGGCGAGCAGATTTTGTTCTGACCTATCATACAAAGGAGGAAATCCATGCAGAACCTTTGCGAGATCCGCGCACTGGGCTTTGACCTGCAGCTGTTTGCCACCACGCTGGACACCACCGCCTCGGCGGGTATGTCGGCCGAAATGAAAACGTTTTACGAAAAACGCCTCATCGACCAGGCCGAGCCCAAGCTGGTGCACGACCAGTTCGCCGATTTTTACCCCATCCCCCAGGGCAACGGCAAGACCATCGAATTCCGCAAGTACGACAGCCTGCCCAAGGCCACCACGCCGCTGACCGAGGGCGTGACCCCGGACGGCCAGAACCTGAACGTTACTGCTGTTACCGCCACGCTGGCCCAGTACGGCGGCTGGACGCCCGAAAGCGACCTGCTGTGCATGACCGCCATCGACAACCACATCGTCAATGCCACCAAGGTGCTGGCCAGCCAGGCCGGCCGCACGCTGGACACCGTGACCCGCGATGTGCTGGCGGGCGGCACCAACGTGCTGTACGCCCCGGCCGTGGCCGCCGACGGCACCGAGACCGAGGTGACCAGCCGCAGCGCCCTGACCATGAACAGCAAGCTGACCCCGCAGCTGTTCTTCCGCGCGGCGGCCCAGCTGGGCGCGATGAACGCCGATACCATCGGCGACAGCTATGTGGCCATCATCCACCCCTACGCCGCATACGATCTCAAGACCAATAAGGACTTCATCGAGGTGTCGAAATACGCCAACCCCGATGCGATCTTCAACGGCGAGATCGGCAAGCTGGGCAACATCCGCTTTGTGGAGACCAGCGAGGCCAAGATCTGGAAGGACGATACCTGCCCGGCCAACGGCTCGGGCCGGTACGCGGTATTCGGCACCCTGGTGCTGGGCGCCCACGCCTACGGCGTGACCGAGCTGGAGGGCGGCGGCCTGCAGCACATCGTCAAGCAGCTGGGCTACGGCGACGACCCGCTGAACCAGCGCGCCTCCATCGGCTGGAAAGCCCTCAAGGCTGCCGAGCGCCTGGTGGAGCAGTACATGGTGCGCATCGAGAGCCTGTCGAGCTATTCGGCCACCGCCGCGGCCAACTGATCCGCCCGGGCCCGCGGCAGCGGGCGGGTGGGCGGGCAGGGAACAGAAAGGAGAACCCCATGACAGAAAACAAAAAGCAGACGGCAAAGGCGGGCGCAGCGGCCCAGCCGATGGTCAAGATCCGCCTGTTCAAGGACAACGGCCGCTACAAGGGCGATGTGTTCGTCAGCGTGAACGGCCGCAATTACCAGATCCGCCGCGGCGAGGAGGTGGAGGTGCCGGCCGAGGTGGCCGAGGTGCTGGAGCATTCCGCCGCGCAGGACGAGATCACCGCCCGGCGCATCGAGGCGGCCGCGGCCGGCGCCGCTCAGTAAACGCCGCGCCGCGGCACGAAAGGAGAGGATGCGTGTGACCATTCGGGAAGCCATTGGCCGGGCAGATATGCTGCGGCCCAATGCGCTGAGCCAGCAGACCAAGGTGCTGTGGCTGCGGCAGCTGGACGCGGGGCTGCGCCGCAGCGTGACGGCCCTGCACGAGCCGGACGATGTGGAGTACGATGGCCTGCCCGCGCCCGGCGCAGACCTGGCCACAGACTGCGAGGGCGAGCTGCTGGCAGGCGAGCCGGACAGCGCCCTGTACATTTACTGGCTGATGGCCCAGGCGGACCTGGCCGAGGGCGAAATCGCCCGCTATGCCAACAGCATGCAGCTGTACAACGCGGCACTGGCTGATTTTACCGCCCACTACAAGGCCGCGCACCGGCCGCTGCCGCGCGGCCAGTTCCGGCTGTGAAAGGAGAGCTGCCATGAAACTGCCGGCATTGTACACGCTGCCCCGCAGTCAGGTGGTGATCCGCTCCTTTGGCGGCTACAACCACACCACCGCCTGCGAGGAAGGCGAATATTTCAACGGCGAAAACCTGTCGGCCCGCAGTTGGCCCGCTTTGTGCCCGCGGCTGCCGCGCCGGCGGCTGGCCCAGCTACAGCAGCCCCACGGCCTGTACGCGAAAAACGGTCTGATCTGGGTGGACGGCGATACGCTGTACTACAAAGGCATGCCGATGGGTACGGTGCAGGATAATGACAAAACCTTTTGCGGCATCGGCGCCAAGGTTCTGATCTGGCCGGATAAGCTCTGTTTTGACACCACCGACGGCACCCTGCGCCCGCTGGGCGCCCAATGGACGTCGGCACAGGCGGTGCGCTTTGCCCCGGCCCGCATCGACAGTACCGAATACACTGTGCGCTTTGCCGGCCCCGACGAGCCGGAAGCGCCCGAAAACGGCGATTACTGGCTGGACACTTCGGGCGAAGCCGATGTGCTGCGGGTATATGCGGCTGCCAGCGCAAGCTGGGCGGCGGTGTCCACGCCCTATGTGCGCATCGAAGCGGCCGGCATCGGCAAAGGCTTTGCCAAGTACGACGCCGTAACGCTGAGCGGCATCCGGGCCGATGTGCTGGGCCAGCGGGCCGCCGCGCTGAACACCGACTGCGTGATCTGGGATAAAGGCGAGGACTTTATCACGGTGACCGGCCTGATCGACAAGGGCGGCGAGCAGACGGCGGAACAGGGCGTCATCACAGTGGAACGCTGCATCCCCGACCTGGATTTTCTCACCGAGTGCGACAACCGGGTGTGGGGCGTGGCGCGCGGCGGTCACGAGATCCACGCCTGCAAGCTGGGCGACCCCACCAACTGGTACTGCTACATGGGCACGGCGGCGGATTCGTACACCGTGTCCGTCGGCTCGGACGGCGACTTTACCGGCGCGGCCACCTGCATGGGCTATGTGCTGCTGTTCAAGGAGAACACGCTGCACCGGGTGTACGGCTCCAAGCCCGCCAACTACCAGGTGGTCACCGTGCCCTGCCAGGGCGTCAAAGCCGGGTGCGAAAAAAGCCTGGCCAACGTGGATTCCACGCTGTGCTACTATTCGCCCGACGGGCCGATGGCCTGCGACGGCGGCCTGCCCGAAGCCATCGGCCGGGCGCTGGGCGCCTCGCCCGGCAGGCTGGCCGCCGCCGGCGCGGCGCATGGGTGCTACTATCTTTCGATGAAGGGCGGCCGGCGGGAGGAATGGAGCCTGTTCTGCTATGATATGACGCGCGGCATCTGGCACCGGGAGGACGGCGTGCACGCGCTGTACTTTGCGGCCGACGGCAGCGAACTGCTGTTCCTGAACGCCGAGGGTGAGATCTGGGTGGTGGGCAGCGAGACCTCTGCTTTGCGGGGCGGCGCGGGCGAAGGGCTGGTGAGCTGGTACGCGGAGACCGGCAAGCTGGGCCTGCGCGAGCCGGGCCACCAGTTTGTCCCCCGCGTGGAGCTGCGGCTGGAGGCCGCAGCCGGGGCCACGGCCCAGATCTCGGTGCAGTACGACTCCACCGGCCGCTGGGTGCCGGCCGCCGTGCTGCCGGCCGGGCCGCGGCGCAGCGCCACGGTGCCATTGTCGCCCCGCCGGTGCGAGCAGTTCCGGCTGCGCATCGAGGGCCGCGGCCAGGTAACGCTGCACGCGCTGACGCGCACTTATGTAAAGGGGAGTGAGCTGTAATGGCGGATATCGCATCCATTCGCCTGCCGTCGGATCTTTCGGGCGGCGGCATCAGCAGCGCCGAGGCCAAAAAGCTCAAAAACTACCTCTACCAGCTCACCGAGCAGCTGCGCTATGTGCTGACCAACCTGGACGACGAAAACATGAGCGCCGCCTACAGCGCCGGCCTGGCGGGGCAGAGCGTGCAGCTTACCGCCCTGACCGAGGCCCAAAAAACCGATATGGAAGCCCTGCAGGCCAGGCTCGTTTCCACCGCCAACGGCATCGCCCACGACTATCAGACGGCCATCGCCGCCGAAAGCGCCGCTCTGCACGCGCTGGTGCGGCAGGAGGACGCCGCCGCGAACGAGAGCGTGCGCGCCGGGCTGGAAAGCCGGCTGCAAGCGCAGGCCGGGCAGGCCGGCCGCGCGCTGGGCAAAGCCGCCGCCGGGCAGCAGCAGGGCCTTGCCCGGCTGGCCGAAGCGGTGGACGGTCTGTGCGCCTGCCAAGCAGCCTGGGCCCGCCCGGCCGGCGATGCGCTGGAGCTGGGCGCGGCCGGCGGGCCGTACCGCCTGCGCATCGCCGGCGACCGGCTGAGCGTGGAGGCCTGGGGCGTGCCGGTGGCCTGCGTCCGGGACGGCCGGCTTTACGCCGCCGCCGCGGAAACGGCGGGCCGCATTGCCCTGGGCGGCGCCGACGCGGGCGGCTATTACGACCTGGTCCCCACGGCGGCGGGCCTGGGCATTCAATGGAGGGCGGACGCATGACATTTGATTTCGGCATTGCCTTTGCCGAGCCGTATTTCACCATCGACGGCACCTCGGCGCTGCACCTGAACGTGACCAGCGGCGCGGCGGCGTCGGCCGAGGCCCGGTATCACTTTGAGGTGACGCTGTGCTCCACCAGCGGCCGCTACAGTCAGAGCTTTGCGGCCGATATGCCCGCCGGCCAGAGCAGCCTGATCCTTGCATACACGGTGCCGCTGGTATGGGCCGATGACTTTGCGGTGAACCTTGCCGACAGCGCCTGCCCCGACGCCTGTGGCCTGTTCACCGCCGCCATGACAGTGCAGTGCACCAGCGCTGCCGGCGCGCAGACCGCCCGGTACGAGCTGACCGGCTACCAGGCGCAGCTGCCCGCGACCGTGGCGGCGGACATCCTGCCCAGCGCGGGCGGCCTGACCGCCCAGGCCGTGGACGGCCGCGTGCCCGCCGGCTGGGGCGTGTGGGTACAGGGCATCTCGGTGGCGCGGATCACCTGCACAGGGGCGCGCGGGGCGCACGGCAGCACCATCCTTGCCTACGAGTTTGGCGGCAAGGCGCAGCAGCAGAACACGGCCGACCTGTGCCTGAGCGAAAGCGGAACGGTCACCATCCCGGTCACGGTGGTGGACAGCCGGCTACGCCGGGCGCAGCAGCAGCTGACGCTGGAGGTGCAGCCCTATGCCGCGCCGGCACTCACCCGCCTGGCCAGCCGCCGGTGCGACGCATCCGGCGCGGCAGACCCGGCGGGGGACTGCCTGGCCGCGTGCTGCACGGCGGCGGGCAGCACGCTGGGCGGCAAAAATCCGCTGACCGTGCAGTGCGCCTGGAAAAGCGCCGCCGCGGCCCACTACGGCGAGGCGGTGACGCTGGCCGCGCCGGAAACGCCGCAGATCCTGGCAGCTTGGCTGACAGGGGATACCGGCTTTGATGTGAAGTACACCGTTGCCGACGCGTTTTACACGGCGGAATTCTGCGACTATGTGCCCGGCACAGCGTATCTGCTGCATTTCCGCAAGGGGGGCGGCGGCGTTGCGGTGGGCAAGGCCGCCGAGCACGCCGGATTGTTTGACGTGGCCTACCCCGCCCGGCTGCGCGGCGGCGCCGCGGTGGACGGCGGCCTGACGGTGGACGGGGCGGACGTGGGCAGCGCGCTGTGCCAGAGCACGGCTGCCTTTGCGCTGGAGCCGGAAAACACCGCCGAAGCGGCGGAAAACCTGATCGTAAAATGCGGGCGCGCGCTGCTGTTCCGGCTGCAGTGCACCCTGAACGCCCCTGCGGCGGGCGCGGCGGTGCGGCTGGCGGCGGCGCCGGCCGGCTACTACAGCACGGCCTGGCCGCCGGCGGTCACCGCCCTGCAGAACGGGGTGCCCTGCAAAGGCTGGATTGACCGGGACGGATACGCCTGGATCACGCCGAACGCCGACGGCCTGCAGAACGCGGAGCTGTACGGCTTTGGCCTGGTATGACACAAAGGAGAGGAGAAACCGATGGCACTGAAAAAGGACGAGGAAGAGCTGCAGCTTTACACGGACCCGGCGGCCGAACCCAGCGAAGCGGCCCAGCCCGCCGGGCAGGCCGCGGCGGGCGGTAACAGCGCGCTTTTGAACAGCATCACCTCCAGCGCCGACGCCGCGGCCGCGCTAGACCAGCTGCGGTATGAAAAATCGGGCGCTGTGCTGGCCGCCGAACAGGCGCTGGCCGACTACACGGCGCAAAAGCCCGCGGCCTACGAAAGCAGCTACCAGCAAAAGATCGACGCCTTGCTGGACGAGATCCTGGCGCAGGGGGCGTTCCAGTATTCGTTCGACGCGGACCCGCTGTACCAGCAGTACAAGGATCAGTACGCCCGCAGCGCGCAGCTTGCCTTGCAGAACAGCATGGCCAATGCCGCGGCCGCCACGGGCGGCTACGGCTCCAGCTACGCGGCGTCGGCGGGCAGCCAGGCGTATCAGGAGCAGATCGCCGCGCTGAACGATGTGCTGCCGGAACTGTACGATGCGGCCCTGACCCGCTGGAACACCGAAAGCAGCGCCCGCCGCGGCCGGCTGGAGGATCTGACCGCCCTGGAAAAGAACGCCCAGGCCGCCTACGCGGCCCAGATGGACGACTACTACACCGGGCTGAAGGCTTACACAGAAGCGGCCGAAAACGCATATAGTAAGGACTACGAGGCTTACACCGACCTGCGCGGCAGCCTTGTCGATCTGCGCGATTACTATGCGGCCCAGGAGCAGCAGAGCATCCAGAACGCTCAAAAACAGGCCGAGTACGAGCTGGCGCTGAAAAAGTACGAGGAGAGCGTGCGCCAGTGGGAGGCCGAGCAGGCCGCGGCACAGGCAAAGCTGGCCTGGGAGCAGGCGCAGTACCAGCAGCAACAGGCCGCAAAGCAGGCGCAGGCGACCCAAAGCAGCACGGCATCGTCGTCCGGCAGCAGCTCTCAGCCGGCCACCAGCAGCACGCTGAGCGCGGCGGCGGTGCAGGTGCAGCAGGCCCTTACACAGCGCGCCGCCGCGCTGGCCAGCCGTGTGGGGACGAAGGCCCTTACGGCCGCGCAGCGCACCGCGCAGATCGCGGCGATGCTGCGCAGCTACTATCAGGCCGGCACGATCACAAAAGCCGAGGCAAACAAGATCGGTGCACAGTGGGGCGTGTCGGTATAACCGAGGAGGAAACGACATGCAGGGGATCGATGTTTCGCGCTTCCAGGGCGCAATCAACTGGCAGCGGGTGAAAAACGCGGGCAAGGAATTTGCCATTGCGCGGGCCGGGTACGGCCGGCTCATCAGCCAGAAAGATCCGTATTTTGACCGCAACTACAACGGCGCCAATGAGGTGGGGCTGCCGGTGGGCTGCTACTGGTACAGCTATGCCACCGATGTGGCCGGCGCCGAGGCGGAGGCCGACGCCTGCCTGGAGGTGATCGCGGGGCTGGAATTTCCGCTGGGCGTGTGGTTTGACCAGGAGTACGAGCCGGCCATTGTGGCGCTGACCAACACCCGGCGCACGGCCATTATCCAGACATTTCTGGAGCGCATCAAGCAGGCGGGCTTTATCGCGGGGCTGTACTGCTCGGCCGACTGGCTGCGTACAATGGTGAACTACAGGGACCTGACGGACGAAAACCTGTGGATCGCCCAGTACGGCGCAACGCTCAACGCGCCGCTGCCGGTCAATCTCTGGCAGTACTCCGACACCGGCCGCGTCAGCGGCATCCAGGGGAATGTGGATCTTGACCAGCTGTTCACCCCGCCCACCGGCGGCAGCACCCAGGGCGGCATGCTGCCGCTGGGCACCGAGACGCTGCGCCGGGGCGACACCGGCGTGTATGTGCGGAATCTGCAGATCATTCTCACCGAGCTGGGCTATGCGCCCAGCGCCATCGACGGCATTTTCGGCGCGTTTACCGAAAGCGCCGTCATGGCGTTCCAGCGCGCGGCCGGCCTTACGCCCGACGGCGTGGTAGGCCCGCAGACCCGCGCCGCACTGGAACAGGCCTGGAACCAGATCACCTGCCAGCAAAAATAAGGAGGATGGCATGGATGCGACCATTGCTGCGCTTTTGATCAGCCTGGCCGCGTGTCTGGCAAACGTTCTGGGCGTTGCGCTCAGCCGTGACCGCCGCACCGAGGAGGATGCGATCTGGCGCGGGGAAGTAAACGGAAAGCTGGACGTTGTATGCGGTATCAAGACCGACGTGGAGCATTTGAAAGAGGAGTGCCGCCAGAACGCCAAAAACGTGGCGGTGGCGGACGCCGGCGTAAAAAGCGCCCATCACAGGATCGACGAACTGGCCCGGCAGCTGCAGGCAGACGCCGGCCGCCTGCAGCGTGGATGACACAAAACCGCAAAAGGGGGAAAACGGGATGAAGATCAACTGGAAGCTGCGGCTGCGCAACAAAACAACGCTGACTGCGCTGGTCGCCTCGGCGATCAGCCTGGCGTACATCGTGCTGGGCATTTTTGACATCGTGCCCGGCGTGACCCAAAGCCAGCTGACGGACCTGGCCGCCGCCGCGCTGAACGCGCTGGTGCTGCTGGGCGTGGTGGTGGACCCCACCACCGACGGCGTGAGCGACAGCATGCGCGCGCTGGGCTACACCGAGCCGGCCCTGAACGCGAACGAGACCGGCAGCGAAACACCCTGACGCGCCGGCCAAAACAAAAAAGCGCCGGGGGGCCTGCGCCCGCAGGCGCTTTTTGGCGCTTGCCCAAACTGTGCCAATCATGGACTTTTTGCCGAAAACGTGCTATTGTATAAAAGCCTATAAGCCGATGCGGAGAGAGGGGGCTTTTTGATGGAAGCAGAACGTCCGGGCACGGCCGCCGTGCTGGGGGAATATAAGGGCCTGGCCGTGACGCGCCGGTACATCCCGGTGCGCTTGCTGGATGTGGAGCGCGAGGTGGACGTGCGCCGCCGCCGCGCCGCCGTTTTGTGCCCGACCGATCAGCCCGCCGCCCGGCGGGACGAGGTCTGCGTGGATTTCGCGGGCTATGCCGCTTCGGGCGCGCCGATCCCCGACAGCAGCATGCAGAACATAACGCTGGTGCTGGGCAGCGGCCGGCTGCTGCCCGGGGCCGAGGACGCCATTGCCGGCCACAAAGCGGGCGAAACGTTCCGGTTTGCGTTCCGCTATCCGGAGGAGTTCCGCGTGCCTGCGTTAAGCGGGGCGCCCCGGGCGGCGGACGGGGGGCAGGGGGAGGGCGGTTGTCGGCGGGTGCCCGGGTTCCGGGGGCGCGCGTAACGGCGCGAGATAGCG
>CAMFSB010000011.1 GCA_945982465.1 uncultured Faecalibacterium sp.
GGACCGCTCCAGCCCCTTTGCCAGCCGCCAGGCCAACTCCAGCGCGTACTGGGCCGCCCGCTGCCGCACGATCTCCCGGTCCGCGTGCAGGATCAGCACCCGCTTGACGTAGGCGCCGCGCGCGTCCGCGGCGGCCAGATACACCGTGCCCACCGGGCGCACTTCGTCGCCGCCGGTGGGGCCGGCCACGCCGGTGACCGCCACGGCCAGGTCTGCCCCGGCCGCCTGCCGCGCGCCCAGCGCCATCCGGGCTGCCACCGGGCCGGACACCACATTGTACCGTTCGATCACGGCCGGGTCCACGCCCAGCAGTTGGGTCTTGGCGGCCTCCCAATAGGTAACAAAGCCGTAGCCGAATACATCGCTGGCGCCGGGTACCGCCGTGATGCGCTGGGCGATCAGGCCGCCGGTGCAGCTTTCGGCCGCGGCCAGGGTCAGGCCCTGCTGGCGCAGCGTGTGCACCAGCGTATGTTCCAGCCCGGGCACGTTTTCATCATACACGGCGTCGCCCAGAATTTCATAGAACTTTTTGGCGGATTCCCGGCACATTTTTTCGCCCTCTTCGGCGGTATGCGCCCGGGCGGTGATGCGGATCTCGCATTCGCCGGTCTTGCAGTAAATGGCGGCGGTGGGATTTTCGGCTTCCAGCAGCGGGGCAATGCGGCTTTCGATGCTGCTTTCGCCGCCCAGCACCCGCAGCGTGGTGGAGTGCAGCGTGCAGCCCGTCTGCGCCAGCAGCAGAGGGCGCACACCCTGCCGCCACATGGCTTTCATCTCATGGGGCACGCCGGGCATGAGCACGGCCATTTTCCCGTTTTGCTCAAACCACGCACCGGGCGCCGTGCCGCAGGTGTTGGGGATCTTTTTGCCGTGTACCGGCACCATGGCCTGCTTGCGGTTGTTTTCGGTGGCGGCGCGGCCGGTGCGGGTAAAAAAACCCGTGATCTTGGCCCATTCCTCCGGGTCAAAGCGCAGCGTGTCGCCATAGCAGGCGGCCACGGTCTCTTTGGTCAGGTCATCCGCCGTGGGGCCGAGCCCGCCTGTGAACACCAACAGATCGCACCGGGCCTTGGCGCTGTTGACCCATTCGGCCAGCCGGGCCGGGTTATCGCCGATGGTGCTCTGCCGCTGGACGGTAATGCCCAGATCGGCCAGCTCCCGGCTCAAAAATTGTGCGTTGGTGTTGACGATGTTGCCCAAAAGCAGCTCGGTGCCCACGCTGATCAGTTCTGCGATCATTCAAAATCCACCTCGTCCCCGATCCGGATGCGGATCTTTTCGGCATTGCGCGCGGCCTGCTCTTCCAGTGCGGCCAGCTCCGGCATAGAGGCCTCCGCCGCCAGGATCTCCGCCAGCTCCGGGCGGATCTTCGGGTGCGGCGGCGTAAAGATGGTGCAGCAGTCCTCATAGGGCAGGATGCTGGTCTCAAACGTACCGATGGCGCGGGCCGTTTCGATGATCTCGGTTTTATCCAGGCCGATCAGCGGGCGCAGCACGGGCAGGTCCTGCGCGGTGTCGGTGCATTGCAGCGCCTGCACGGTCTGGCTGGCCACCTGGGCCAGGCTTTCGCCCGTGACCAGCGCCTCGCAGCCGGTGTGCCGGGCAATGGCGTTGGCAATGCGCATCATGCTGCGGCGCATCAGTACTGTGAACAGCATGCTGGGGGCGTTGTCTCGGATATACTCCTGCGGCTTTGTATACGGCACCACATACAGCGTGCAGCCGCCGGTGTACACGCTGGTCAGCTGGGCCAGCGCCTTTACCTTGAGCCTGGCGCGCTCGGAGGTATACGGCGGCGAGGCAAAATGCACATGGTGCAGCGCCAGGCCCCGCTTGGCCATGCGGTAGGCGGCCACCGGGCTGTCGATGCCGCCGGACAGCAGGTTCAGCGCGCGGCCGCTGGTGCCCACGGGCAGGCCGCCCGCACCGGGCTTTTTGGGGCCGTGGATGTACGCGCCGTAATCGCGGATCTCCACAATGACCTTGAACTGGGGCTGGTGCACATCCACCCGCAGGTAGTTGTGCCGTTCCAGCAGGTAGGCGCCCAGTTCCCGCATCAATTCGGGGCTTTTCATGGGGAAGTTTTTATCCGAACGCCTGGCTTCCACCTTGAATGTTTTTACAGTTCGTAGATTTTCGCCCAAATATTCCTCTGCAGTGCGGCAAATGACCGCAAAATCCTTTTCGCACACCACGCTGCGGCTGACCGCGGCCAGGCCGAACACCTTGCTCACCCGGTCGTAGGCGGTGTCCATGTCGATCTCATCGCTCTGCGGCTCCATGTAAAAGGTGGACTGGGCGCAGTAAATGCGGAATGGTCCCAGGTCCTTCAGGCGGTAGCGCAGGATCTTGAGCAGCGCGCTTTCAAACTGGTTTTTGTTCAGGCCTTTCAGGCTCATTTCGCCCTGATAGCCCATCAGCACTTCTTTCATCGGTTTTCCCTCGTTTGGTTCGGTTTGTTTCGGCGCGCAAGGTGCCGCGCCGAGCAATTGAGTTTACAGCCTTTGCAGCGTGCGCATGCCGTCGGCAAAGGCGTTCAGGAACGCATCCACGTCCTCGGGAGTGTTCTCCGCGCAGAACGACACGCGGATGGCCGTGCGGATGCGCCGGTCGTCCAGCCCCATAGCCCCCAGCGTATGGCTCAAAGCGCCCTTGTCGCAGGCCGAGCCGGTGGAGATATAAACGCCCCGTTCCGACAAAAAGTTCAGCATGGTCTGGCTGTTGATGACATTCTCGGAGAAATTCAGCACCTCGGGCACCGCGCTGTCGGGGCTGTTGATGGTCACCTCGGGGAAAGCGGCCAGCCCCTGCCGCAGCCGTTGGTTCAGCGCGCGGATGTGGGCGGTGCGGGCCGGCATATTCTTTGCCAGCCGTTGGGCCGCCGCCGCCAGACCAATGGCATAGGGCAGGTTTTCGGTGCCGGGGCGCTTTTCCCGTTCCTGCTCCCCGCCGGTATAGGGCGGGGTAAAGGTCTGGAAGTATTTTTCGCTCACATACAGCGCGCCCACGCCCTTGGGTGCGTGGATCTTATGGCCGCTGACGGTGAGCGTATCAATGTTGGCCAGTTTGATGGGCACGCGCATCCACGCCTGCACCGCGTCCACATGGACAGCGCAGCGGGGATTGGCCGCCTTGACGCCGGCGGCCAGGCGCTCCACGTCGTTGCGCGCGCCGGTCTCGTTGTTCACCAGCATACAGGCCACCAGAATGGTGTTTTTATCCACCCGGGCCAGCAGCTCGTTCACATCCAGCGTGCCGTCGGCGCGGGGCGGCACAAACACCACATCGTATCCCTCGTCAGCCAGCCGGCGGGCCGGCTTGTAGACGCTGGGGTGCTCAAAGCCGGACACCACAATGCGCCTGCCGTAATGCTTGCTTTTGGCCGCGCCCAGCACCGCCATGTTGTTGCCCTCGCTGCCGCAGGAGGTAAAATACAGCTCCCCGGTTTTGCAGCCCAGCGTTTTGGCCACGGCGGCGCGGGCCGCGCGCAGGGCCTGCTCGCTGTGCACGCCCGGGCCGTACAGGCTGGAGGGGTTGGCCCAGTGGGTGAGCATGGCCGTGTGGATGGCATCGGCCACCTCGGGCGCCACGATGGTGGTGGCGGCGTTGTCCAGATAGTGAAGATTTGCATCCTGCAGCATAGAAGTTCCTTGCTTTCCGCACCTTTGTACAAAGCACAAAGGGCATAATGATACAGTATGTATTATATACCATTCCGCCCGCGGCGGCAAGGTGGCAAACGGCAAAGGCAGCGCGCCCAAATACCCGTTGACAAAGCGGCGGCGGGTGTGTTATGATGGTCGCACAGGTTCCGCTTGCTGACGGATGATCGTGGGGCACCACGGTGTAAGCGGGGCACGCCTGTTTGATTGCCGACCGTCTGGGCAGCTTGCGCGGGTACGCGCAGGCTGCCCTTTTGTTTTGCCGGGCGCGCTATGTGCGCAGCCCCGGCCGAAAGGAGCGATCGTTCCGATGTATGCCGACACCTGCAGCGCACTGGCTGCCGCGGCCAAGAACAAAATAGCCCTGCTCAAAGCGCGCCCGGCCGCGTTTTTCCTCTCGTCGGTGCAGGCCGGCGTGTATGTCGCTTTCGGCGGCATCGTGTTCCTTTCAACCGGCGGCTTTCTCACCGCGGCAGGCTATCCGGCCGCCAAATTTTTGGCCGGGCTGACCTTTTCGGCGGCGCTGAGCCTGGTTTTGATGGCGGGGTGTGACCTGTTCACGGGCAACAACCTGACGCTGGGCATGGGGCTTTTGGAGCGCACGGTCACGCTGCGGCAGGCGTTGGCTGCCTGGGGCGTGTGCTGGCTGGGCAATCTGGCGGGCAGCGTGGGCGCGGCGCTGCTGTTTTACGCCGCGGGCCTTGCCGGGGCCGAGGCCACCGCCGCCTACACGGCCACGGTGGCGCTGGGCAAGGTGAGCGCCGGGGCCGGGGCGCTGTTTGCACGGGGCGTGCTGTGCAACATCTGCGTGTGCCTGGCCGTGTGGTGCGGCAGCCGCATGAAAAGCGAAAGCGGCAAGCTCATCATGGTGGTGTGGTGCATCCTGGTGTTCATGCTCAGCGGCTTTGAGCACAGCGTGGCCAACATGTGCATCCTGCCGCTGGCACTTTTGACCGGCGCGCCGGGCGTAACGCTGGCCGGCACGGCGTACAACCTGCTGGCGGTGACGCTGGGCAACCTGGCCGGCGGCTTTGCAGGCGTGGCGCTGCCCTACTGGCTCATCAGCCGCCCAAAGCGCTGACTGTTTTGTTCCCCCGGCCGGGTGGCCGTTTTGATTGTTGATCCGCTTTTCCATCGCTGACGTTTTTTGAAAGGAAGATGCCATTATGATGTCTGATATCGAGATCGCCCAGGCCGCACACATGAAACCCATCACCGAGGTGGCCGCCAGCCTGGGCCTGGCGGATGAGGACGTGATCCCCTACGGCCGCTACAAGGCCAAGATCAACCACCGCCTGATCCACAAGGCCGCCCAGCAGGGCAAGCTGATCCTGGTCACGGCCATCAGCCCCACCCCGGCTGGCGAAGGCAAGACCACCACCAGCGTGGGCCTGGCCGATGCGCTGTGCGCTATGGGCAAAAAGACCATGCTGTGCCTGCGCGAGCCGTCGCTGGGCCCGGTGTTCGGCAGCAAGGGCGGCGCGGCCGGCGGCGGCTACGCCCAGGTGGTGCCCATGGAGGATATCAACCTGCATTTTACCGGCGACCTGCACGCCATCGGCACGGCCAACAACCTGCTGGCCGCCATGATCGACAACTCCATCCAGCAGGGCAACCCGCTGAACATCGACCCCCGCCGCGTGACCTGGAAGCGCTGCATGGACATGAACGACCGTCAGCTGCGCTTTATTGTGGACGGCCTGGGCGGCAAGGTGAACGGCACCCCCCGCGAGGACGGCTTTGACATCACCGTTGCCAGCGAGATCATGGCGATCTTCTGCCTGGCCACCAGCATCAGCGACCTGAAAGACCGGCTTTCGCGCATTGTGTGCGCCTACACCTACGACGGCAAGCCCGTCACCGCCGGGGACATCGGCGCGGCCGGCGCCATGACCGCCCTGCTGAAAGATGCCATCGACCCCAACCTGGTGCAGACGCTGGAAAATAACCCCGCCATCATCCACGGCGGCCCCTTTGCCAACATCGCCCACGGCTGCAACAGCGTGATGGCCACCAAGCTCAGCCTGTCGCTGGCAGATTATGTGGTCACCGAGGCCGGCTTCGGCGCTGATCTGGGCGCGGAGAAATTTTTGGACATCAAGTGCCGCAAGGCGGGCATCGCCCCCTCGGCCGTGGTGCTGGTGGCCACGGTGCGCGCACTGAAGAGCCACGGCGGCGTGGCCAAGGCCGACCTGAACGCCCCCAACCTGGAGGCCGTGAAAAAGGGCATCGCCAACCTGGGCCGCCACATCGACAACATGAAAAACCAGTTCGGCCTGCCCGTGGTGGTGGCGGTCAACGCCTTCCCCACCGATACCGCCGAGGAGCAGCAGTATGTGATTGACTACTGCGCCGGTATGGGCGTACCCTGCGCGCTGAGCGAGGTGTTCGCCAAGGGCGGCGAGGGCGGCAAGGCTCTGGCCGAGCAGGTGCTGGCCGTGATGGAGGACCGCCCCATCCAGTTCACCTACCCGCTGGACGCTCCGCTGAAAGACAAGATCGAGGCGGTAGCCAAAAAGATCTACCGCGCGGGCAGCGTGAACTACTCGGCCGCGGCCGCCTAAACGCTGGCCGAGTTGACCGAAATGGGCTACGGCGATCTGCCGGTGTGCATTGCCAAAACGCAGTACAGCTTCAGCGACAACGCCAAGCTTCTGGCCGCCCCCGAGGGCTTTGCCATGGAGGTGCGCGAGGTGCGGCTTTCGGCCGGCGCGGGCTTTGTGGTGGTGATCTGCGGCAGCATTATGACCATGCCCGGCCTGCCCAAAAAGCCCGCCGCCGTCAACATTGACGTGGACGCCGACGGCCGGATCAGCGGTCTGTTCTGATTTTCTTGCTCAACCGGGCAAAACAAGCCCCGGGCAGCCTGTACAACAGGCTGCCCGGGGCTTGTTCTATTGATGGATGGGAGTTACGCTTCGCAGTGCGCCAGCACAAAGGCCGCCATTTCGTCCAGGCAGTCCTCACACTGGGGGTAGACGCCGGTGTTGTCGATGTAGGCGTGGCCAAAGCCCTTGTACAGCACCATTTGGGTCTCCACCCCGGCACGGTGCAGCTTGACGCCGTAGCCCAGGGTCTCCAGCTTCAAAAAGTCGTGCGCGCCCACGGGCAGGAAGGTGGGCGGGTGGTTGGCTGGGTCGCGGGTGTAGGGGTTCAGGTAATCATTTTGCACGTCAGCCGTGCCCAGAATGGGTTCCAGCCCGGCGGTCATGCCGCCGAACATGCCGATCATCTTGGACAGGCCCCGCTTCTGGCTGGGCGTCATTTCAAACTGATCCATGCTGGGGTGGAACAGCTCGTCCTTTACGCCCGCCATGTTCAGCGTGGGGTACAGCAGCAGCTGGCCCTTGACCAGATTGCCGCCATCCTCCCGATCCCGGGTGGTGCAGTACTGGGTCAGGTTGCCGCCCGCGCTGTCGCCGGCGACAAAGATATGATCCGGATCGCCGCCAAAGGAAGCGGCGTTCTCCCCGATCCACTGCAGCACCCGGTAGCAGTCCTCGTGGCCGATGGGATAGGGGTTTTCCGGCGCAAGGCGGTAATCCGGCGACACGGCGCACAGGCCCGACTTCGCCACGAACATCTTGACCGCTTCCTCCACCACATCGGGCGAGCCGCCGAAAAAGCCGCCGCCGTGGATGTAATACAGAATGCCCTTGCACACAGCGTCCCTAGCGGGCTTATAGATGCGGACGGGGATCTCGTAGCCGTCCTGCGCCGCACCGGCGCGCCGTGGTAATCCTCCGTCTTCTGCCGCTACTTCAGCGCCTGCACCAGCTGCTCATCGTATTGTTTGCTCATTGCTTTTTACTCCTTACTTGCGGTAACGGCGGGTACGCTCATCCTGGATCACGCCGTCAAAATTCATGCCGAAGCCGAAATCATAGGTATGCCCCTCCGCATCCCGGTAGCAGGTCATGTCAAAGGCCACGTCCTCCTGCTGGCGCTCCACGGTGTCCATATCCGCAGGCAACTGGATGGGCAGCAGGCCCTCGGGCGTGAACGCGCCGGTCAGCACATCCGCCACCGCCTGGGACGACACGCCGTACTCCACCACCAGCGCGTCCGAATACGGCTCCAGCTCGGCCATGACCATGGGGTTTTTCAGTGTGACCACCGTGATCACAGGCTTATTGCCCATGCGCTTTTTGGTCTCGATCACATTGTCCAGATCGGCTTCGTTGGCTGCGGTGTTCTGTTTGCCCTGATAGCTGCGGTCGGCGCTTTGCTCCAGCGGGTCGCCGCCGGCAAGGCTGTGGGCGCGGGCGCTCACCGCCTTGTAGGGCCGGTACTGCAGCGTGATGGGCACATAGCCGTTGCCGCCGCCCGCCCGATCCTCGGGGCTGTAGCCCACCGAGATGGGCGATTCCACAAAGCACACAGCCGCGTCCGCCTGTTCGGGCGTATCCACCAGCGTGAACTGCTCGGCCAACCGGCGCTTGCCGGCAGGCACGATGGTCTGTTCGGGGTTGGGCAGGCTCATAAAATTCCGGTACGAACGGATAAATCGGTCGGGCACATACAGCCGCAGGCCCTTGCGCAGCGGCAGCGTGTGCGCTTTGTTCTTCAGCAGCGTGATGGAGCGAAGCTGCGAACGGTAGCCTTTTTCCACAAATTCCGGGCAGCCTACGGTGGCCAGCGAGGTCTGCAGGTCCAGATAGGGGTTTTCGAACAGACCGGTGCGGAAGATATTGAGCAGCAGCCGGTAGGCCGACTGGCGGAACCGCTGCTGGGCGGCCTGCTCGCCATACTGTTCACAGTACATCCGGTAGGCTTCCAGCACAGGGGCAGCATCGTTGTTGCCGCCGAACTGGTCCACGCCGGCTTCCAGTGCCTTAAAGTGGCGCTGCGCTTCGGTCAGGTGCTCCACGCCCCAGCATTTGCCGGCAAACTCTTCCTCGGTTTTGCCCATATCGTGGGTGATGCCCCAGTCGGTGCACACCACGCCGTCGTAGCCCAGCTGTTCGCGCAGCAGATCGCCGATCAGGTAGCGGCTGAACGAGTTGCCCACGTTTTCGCCGTTTTGCGTGTCTGCCCCATACGAAATGGTGTAATAGGGCATCACGGCGCTGGCCTGGCCGGTTTTGCCCGGCAGGCGGAACGCGCCTTGGGTAAAGGGCTTGAGATGCTCGGCAAAATTGCCGCCGGGGTACACGGCGTACTTGCCGTAGGCGTAGTGGGCGTCGCGGCCCGCCTCGCCCATACCGCCGCCGGGGAAGTGCTTGACCATGGTGTTGACACTGTCCTTGCCCCAGCCGTCCTTTGTGCCCTCGGTGGTCTGGAAGCCGTCGCAGTAGGCCTGGGCCATGTCGATGGTCATCTGGGTATGCTCGCCGAAGGTATCGGCAAAGCGCATCCAGCGCGGCTCGGTGGCCAGATCGATCTGGGGCGAAAGGGCCGTGGTAATGCCCAGCGCACGGTATTCTGCCGCGCCGATCTTGCCAAATTCCCGCACAGAATCCGGGTCAAAGGACGCGGAAAGGCCGATGCCGTTGGCCCATTTGGAAATGTTTTCGCCGGTGACACCCATGTACTCGGCCGTGGAGCCGGCGCCGTGGCGCGGGTCGGAGCTGTTGTTGGCCGGGATGCCAAAGCCCGTGCTTTCGGCCAGGGCCTGCAGGTTGTTGTTCCAGCGCACGGCCGCCTCGGTGCTTTCCAGCTTCATGACTAGCACATGGCGCACCTTGTCGTTGACGATGAACTGCTTTTGCTGGTCGGTCAGGTCCCAGGGCTTAGCGCCGCTTTCTTCATAGGACTTGCCGCCGTAGGTGCCGCCGAACGCCGCCGCCAGCGGACCCCGGGCAGGGATGAGCTGGTGGGCGCTGTACAGCATCAGGCCGGCGATGTCCTCAATGGACAGCCGCGCGGCCAGGTCTTTGGCGCGCTGTTCGCTGGGCAGCCGCCAGTCCTCGTAGGGGGCCAGCTCGCCGGTGCGGAGAAAATCCTTAAAGGCGTAGCCGTCCACGCTCAGGATCGGCACGCCGCTGTCTTTGGCAAGGCCCAGCGCCGGGCCGTCGCCGTTGTCGATGCGCACGTAGCCGTCTGCTTCGATGCGTTTCCATTTTTGTTCCATGGGTGGTTCCCTCCTTTTATTTCGGGGCACGCCGCCGGCGCGGTGCAGCCCTGGGTCCAGTGGGCGGCCGGGCGTTTGCGCGCCCGGCACAGGGGCCGAAAGCCCGGCACAGAGCAGGCCGAAGCCTGCCCTTTGCCGGGCGATAGCCGGCGGTCAGCCCGCCGGGTCACGGCTGCGCGGTACGTTCCGCGCGGTAAAAGACAGCCCGCAGCACCTCAAAGATCGTCAGCGACAGCAGGATGCCCACGGTAACGTCACTGGCAAAGTGCGCGCCCATGAACACGCGGCTGATGCCCACCACCGCGCACCACACATACACGCAGGCGTGCAGCAGCTTTTCCCGCCCGCGCAGGGCAGGGATCATGGGCGGCAGCAGCATCAGCAGGATCACACCTGCCGAGTTCATGGAGTGCCCCGAGGGGAAAGATGCGTAGATGTTGTTGAAGCCGCCCCGCGGCACGATCTGATACCAGCGGGTGAACTGCTCCAGCGGGGCCGTCATTTCGCGGAAGCGCATGCGGCCCCACACGGTTTTGATCGAATTCATAATGACGATGACCAGTACGAAGTACAGCAGCGCCACCGCCGCGTAGCGCAGCGCCTTGCTGCGGTTTTCGGCCGGGACGGCGCAGGCGATGCCGATGCCCGCCGCCGCCATGAGCAGGGCGAACACGGCGATCCAGAAGCCGGGCAGCGCGCCCAGGTTATCGGTCAGGTAGTTGTAGGTCATAAAGCCGCCCATCAGCGAGCACAGGGCGAACAAAGCGCCCGCGCCCACCACGCACAGCGCGCCCAGCACCGGGTTTTTCCGGGTGCGGAAGCGCACCAGCATGGCGCAGGCCGCGATGGTCAGGGTGGTAAAGGGGATCTCGCCCACTACCTCAAAGACCCGTGCCCACACAGGCTTTGTGGCCACCGCCATGGAGATCTGCAGGTCGGTAAAGGTAAACACCGCCAGCAGGGCAAGCCCCACTGCAAACACGATGCGTCGTTCATTTTTTGCCACGGCTGTTTCCTCCCCGCGTCAGTGCTGCACGTTCTGCGAAGCCAGCATCTCCATCAGGTTGAACGGCGGCAGCACGCTGTCGATCAGGCGGAACAGCTCGTCGTCATAATTCATCCGCACCTCGCAGGCTTTGTCAAAGATCATGGTGGGCTCGCGCTCGGCAGTGACCGGCGGCCAGGCGGGCAGCAGCTGCTGCGCGGGCACACCGGTGCGGGCAAACTGCATGAACGCGCCGAACATCTTTTCTTCCAGCGGCTCGGTCACGCCGGGCATGCCGCACACCTCCACCTTGTCGGTGTTATGGAAGAAGAATGGGATGTCGGAGCAATGCCACGCGATCTTGTGGTTCATCGGGAACTCCAGCGTAAAGTTGTACAGCCAGGTACCGGCCTTGCCGCCTGCGGCGTGCAGCGCCGCCAGCTTTTTGGAGGGCTGGCGCATCACGCGGTCCAGGTTGAGCAGGTCGGTGGGCGCCTTGCCGGGGTAGGCCTTGGCAAAAGCAGCCAGCGCCTCGGCGGTATGCTCGCCGTACAGCTTGCTTACGATGGCCGTGTTTTCGGCATCGGTAAGGGCGTATTTGTCAAACATGGCCGGGGCAAAGGCGAACTCGCCGAACACGGTGCCCACCATCAGCGGGATGTCATAGCCGTGGGCACGCATTCCATGCTGCAGCGGGTTGCCCATGAACCAGTCGTTCACCTGCGGGCCGCCGCCCACATAAGCGCCGGTCATGGCCACGGCAGGCGCCACCTTGTTGTAGGCGCGGGCCAGCTCGGCGTAGGGCACGGTCTCCAGCGTTTCCACCTCGTCGGCGGTCAGGCCCAGCTCGGCCAGCATTGCCTTGACGATGGTCTCGCCGCTGCCCTGGCAGGAAGGCATCATGTTGGCGTCGGACACGCCGCTCATGATCAGGCCCTTGTGGAACAGGCCGTCCGCCGCCGGGATCTGCATCAGGTCGGCCACCTTCATGCCGCCGCCGGACTGGCCAAAGATGGTCACGTTGCCCGGGTCGCCGCCGAACAGCGCGATGTTGTCGTGCACCCACTGCAGCGCCGCCACCATGTCGGCGTGGCCGGCGTTGCCGGAGTTTTTGTACTTTTCGCCAAAGTCCGACAGATCCAGATAGCCCAGCACGTTCAACCGGTGGTTGACCGAAACCACCACCACGTCGCCCTCCATGCACATGTTGTAGCCGTAGTAGGCCACCTGATCGATGGAGGAACCGGCGAAGTACCCGCCGCCGTGGAACCACACGATGACCGGCTTTGCCGCAGCTTTGTCCAGCGTGTTGGTCCAGATGTTCAGGTTCTGGCAGTGCTCATCCATGGGCCAGTAGCGGTGCGGAACCATCAGCTCGGCGCTGGGGGTGTCCTGCTGCATCAGCGGGCAGACAAAGCCGTAGGAGGTGGCGTCCTTCACGCCCTCCCAGTGGGAGGGCGCCGGCATCTGGAAGCGGTCCGCCTCGGCGTAGGGCACGCCCTTGTAAATGTACGCCCCGTCGTAGTAATAGCCCTTCAACTTGCCGGAGGTGGTCTCCAGCACGGGGACGCTGTCGTAACGGAATTCCTTGACCATAATGGAATGCTCCTTTCAAATCATCCGGGCAGGGGCGGCCTTACATCCGGCCTTCCTGCTCGCGTTTTTCCAGATCCGCCATGACCTGCGGGTAGATCTGATCCAGCTTGTAGAAGTAGTACAGCACCGGCAGCAGCGCCAAAAACGGCAGCTGCGCCAGCAGGTACAGGTTGCTGATGGCGGCAAGGGCCGCCCCGCATGGAACGGGTGCCGGCATTTTGGGCCAGCAGGCTGGGCATATAGCCCAGCTCCAGCATCGGCTTGGCGCCCAGCGAAAGAATAAAGTCGATCCCCTCGTCCACATAGGTATAGTTCATCACTGGTTGGCCGTTCATATCCAGCCGCAGCAGGCACATGTCGTCGTCCAGCACGCCCTTGATGCGTATAAACTCAAACCCCACCGTCTGCTGCAGGCTGCGCAGTTCCTGCTGCACCCGGGCGTCGGTCAGACTGCGGGCGTAACCTGCGTTCAGCAGCCGCTTCCAGTGGGATGAAAACGGTTCGCCCCTGGCCGCGGCATCCACGGGAAGTTCCTGTACGCGAAGCGCAGATTGTTCCGGCTGCGCCGGGAGATCGGCATAGGCCAAAAGCGCCGCAAACAGGCCGCTGCCCTCCTCCGGCAAAGTCATGATCCGGGGCGACTCCCGTCCGTGGTCCAGCGCATGCCGGTATTCGCCGGGCATAACGCCCCGGTAGCGCTTGAACGCCCGGGTCATGGCATTCACATCGGGGAAACCGCTTTCCTCCGCGATCTCGGCCAGCGTACCCTCGCCAGCCAGCAAGCGCACCGCAGCGGACAGGCGCAGCAGCTCCAGATAGCCGGTAAACGAAACGCCGAAATATCGGGTAAAGCAGCGGGAAATGTAGGTCTTGCTCAAAAAGGTGTGCCGGGCCAGATCGTCCAGCGTGATGCGCTCGCGGCAGTGCTCCTGAATGTAGCGGGTCATGCGCTTGAGGGTATCCTGCACGCCGCCCTTTTCGATGGGCTGGCTGTCGTCCAGAAAATACCGGCTCAGATCCTCCAGGATCGCGGCGGCGCTGCTGGTGGAACAGCCGCCGGCGCTGCCCGCCTGTTTGTAAATGGCCTGGAACGCCTGCGCCAGATCCCGCCGCAGCACATCGAACGCGGACTGCTTGTCTTTCAGGTATAAAAAGGAACGGCAGCTGACCCGGTACTGCAGCAGTTCCGGGGCCACCGTGCCCAAAAAGCCCGGCGACACAAAAAAGGACAGGGCAGCCGAGCCGGCGTCCAGCTCAAAGTCCTGCACCTCAAAGCCGTTTACCGCGAACAGGTCGTTTTCGTGCAGGGTATAGGCCGTTTTCAGGTCAGAAAAATACACCCGGCCCGTGCCCTGCAAAACGAACACCAGCTCCAGCTCCGGCCGCCACAGCGGGCGAGAGGTCTCCTTGCGCGACAGCGCAAAACGAAACGGTTCCATATGGAATGTATCCATGTCTCCCCCTCCCCTGCGGGTTTTTATTGTATTATAACGAAACAAAGCCCGTCTGCGCAAGGCAGCGGGCTTTGTTTTACAGGGTTTTGCATACCGGCAGCGGCGTCAGGTGTGATCCGGGCTTTTTTTGCCGCCAAAACGCGGCAGCGGCAGCCCCAGCACCAACGAGATGCCCAGCGCCAGCGCCATAGCGATCTTGAGCGTTTCGGCGCCTTTGATCCCGAACAGCTCGGTTTCGCCCCGGATAAAATAGTACGCCGTGTAGTAGATGCCCGCGCCGGGCACCAGCGGGAAAATGCCGCACAGCAGAAATACCGTGACCGGCGCCTTGCGCACAACGGCAAAAATGCGGGCCAGCAGCGTCAGCGGGATCACGGCCACCAACGTGGCCATCACTGTGCTGGGCTGCACCAGCATCATCACCGAGTAGACGGCCCAGCCCACCGCGCCGTCCACCGCGCAGGCCAGATATTGATTTTTGGGCACGCAGAACAGCACCGCAAAGCACAGCGTGCCCACGCCCGCCATCGTCACCTGCACCAGCAGTTCGGGCAGATGCTCCAGTACGATCATAGCGCCCCCCCTCCCGTCAGCCATTCATACACCATCATCACAAGGCCCGTGCCGCAGGCAATGCTGGCTGCCACCAGCAAAGCGTCGATCATGCGGATCGTGCCGGAAAGATAATCGCCTTTTACAAAATCCCGGATGCCCATGGTAAAGGCCACGCCGGGCGTCAGCACCATCAGCGTGCCGATGATGGAGTAGCTGGGCTGGGCGCCGGCCGCCGCCGCGCTGACCAGCAGGCAGATCACGGTGAGCAGCGCCGCGCCCGCCATGCGCTGCATCATGC
>CAMFSB010000012.1 GCA_945982465.1 uncultured Faecalibacterium sp.
GGCGGGCTGCGTCGCCCAGCGAGGCGTGCTGGGCAGCCAGCCTCTGGGCCAGGGCAGGGTCGCCGGTGGAACACAAGGCCTTGCCCTGGGCGTCCACCAGCACGGTGGTAGCGTCGTCCAGCGTGGCCTGCGCGGTGATGATGTCCTGCAGGGCCTGCAAGTCCACCAGCTGCAGGATCGTCGCCTTGACCGACCGGCCGGCGGCGGGCACGCTGGTGACCATCAGGGCGGTCACCTTGCCGCCGCATTCCAAAACGACCAGCTCATTCAGGGCCGGCTGTGCCAGCAGGCGGCTGAACTGGGCCAGCGTGTCCTCATCGCTGGCGCCGAACAGCTCGATGGCGCAGTCCTCCCAGCCTAGAATGGTGGCGTCCGTCAGCCCTTTGCCGATGTTTTTAAAATAGACCATGGTATCATCGGCCACACTGGCGGGCGAAAGGTTTTTTAGCTGGCTCTGGGCGGTGACCAGATAGTAATTGTCGGCGATTTGAGGGGTGGGCAGCAGCGCAAAATACTTGACGCTGCTGTCGCCTGCGACCTCCAGCGCCTGGCTGCGCAGCCGGGTAAAATAGGAGTTCAGGGAGGCTTCGGCATTGTCCTGCTGGGATGCGGTAATGCTTTCGTATTCCTGCAAAAGCAGCTGCCGCACCGAAAACGTCAGCGTTACACACATCAATGCCATCAGCGCCAGCATCAGCGCAAATTCCAGCACCCAGGTGTATACAATGCTTTGTCTTTTCATAGGGAGATCCTTTCCGGGGGAGATGCCATGGGGATAAACTCGGTGTGGTCCAGCACCAGCTCCGAGGCTTTCTGCGCGGTCAGGCGCTGGCGCAGCTGCATGCGGTCGGGCCGCTGGATGCCCTGCCGGGCGGCGGCCCCGGCCGCCCGGGCCAGTTCGTCGTCGGTCACGGTCAGGCCCTCCGCCTGGGCGATGGCCAAAAATACAATGCGTTCGCGCAGGTCCTGCCCGGCGTAGCGGCGCAGATCGTCGTGCAGGGCCTGCTCGGTCTTGCGCAGCCGCGCTAAGTGCTGCTGCAGGGTGATATGGCTTTTTTGCAGCCGCTGGTAAAGCTGCCGCAGCGAGCGCTCGGCCTCCAGCTCCACCGCCAGATCCGGCAGCTCCAGCTGCGCCTGAGCGGCCAGCTGCTTGAGCAGCCGCTGCCCCGCGGCGCGTCGGCCGCGGTTTTCGGCGGCTTGCTGCTGGCTGGCGGCCAGCTGCCCGCGCAGCGCCTGAATGCCGGGAAAACCCAGCGCCTGCGCAAAGGCGTCGTCCGCCGCGGGCACCCCCTGGCGGCCCACCCGCCGCAGCGCGCCGGTGTATACGGCGGCCTTGCCGGCGGCCCGCCGGTCCGGGTAGGCGGCGGGCAGCACCACCCGGCAGGTGAAACCCTGGCCGGGGCACAGCCCGGCCAGGCACCGGCTCAACTCGGCAGGCTGCTGGCCGTCGCCCAATACAAAGCGGCCGCCGCGGCACAGGCTGCCGCCAAAGCGGAACCCATCGTCCAGCGCGGCGTCGTAATCCACCTCCACCATGTCGCCCGGCTGCGCGGCCTCAAAGGTTTCGGTCTGTGTACTGTGCTGGGCGCGCAGCGTGTCCAACTGGCGCTCGGTCTGGTCGGGCACGGCGGGTGCAGGGTATTCCACCCGCAAGCCCTTGTAGGGGGGCAGATGCACTGGCGGTAAAAGGCAGCAACTCACCTCCAAAGCGCCTGCCGTACCGGCCGGCTGCCATTTGGCGCGGCCGGCCAGCGTCAGGCCGTTTTCCTGGGCATAGCAGTCCAGCGCATAGAGATAGTCTTCCACAGCGGGCTGGCCGGCCTGCGGATCGGCGCATACCAGAGCACGAAGCACCCCCGGGCCTGAACGTTCCAGTACCGTTACAACCATAAAAGCCTCCCTGATCTCACAGCCGCGCGGGCGTATAATAGTCCTATTCTTATTATAAAGGCAACAGCGTGGGGAACAATCACCATTTTTTTGCCTGCCGCAGGCGCAAAAATCTACAATTTTTGCAGATACCGCCGAATATACCCCCATAAATTGCGCAGAAAAATAGAAAAATCGCACAGGCAAATTGCGCGCAGGGGCAGGCAGGTGGAAAAATGTTCCTGTATAGGAATCTTTGTAACGGCGCGTGCAGCAGGCGGCGCTGCGTGCCAAAGACCGGCCCGGCGTGGCGTGCGATCCTGTTTCGATGCGGGACGAGGCGGCCCCCTGCGAGATGGAAAAGGCGCTGGATCACCTGCAAAGCGCCTGGAGCACAGCGGAGCAGTACCTGCTGGCGGCCGGGACAGCCCCGCAGACACTGCAGGCCATCCGGCAGGCGCTGGCGGACTGAACCAGGCGAAACTGCCGATAAAAAAGAACAGGGCATTTGCGCACGGCTGCGAGCTGTGTGCAAATGCCCTGATTTTGTTTGTGAAAGCCCCGTTTTCAGCCCGCGCTGCCGGCAGCGCAGGCGGGTTGCGGTGCGGCGGCCGGCAGCGGGATCATCACCGAAAGCGTGAACGTCTGCCCGGCGGTGGAAAGCGCAATGGTGCCGCCGTGCTCCTCGGCGCAGCGGCGAATGCTGCGCAGGCCGATCCCGTGGTTGGCCGCGTCCCGCTTGGTGGACACAGGCAGGCCGCTGCGCAGGTCCAGCGCGCCACAGTATGGGTTTTCAAACAGAACGACCCAGAACCCCGGCTCGGACAGGCAGTTGATGCGCACGCGGCGCAGGGCCGGTTCGTCCAGGCGGCGCACCGCCTCCAGCGCGTTGTCCAGCGCATTGCCGAACACCACGCAAAGCTCCAGTTCTGTCAGTACAGTGCAGGGCGGGATGCGGGTCTGCACGTCAATGGTGATATTTTCCTGCCGGGCGCTGTCCCTCTTTTCACGCAGCAGCGCGTTCAGGATGGGGGTGTCCGCGTACACCTCCCGCCGGTAGTGGTCCAACTGGCTTTCCACTTCGGTAAGCAGCGCTTCGGCCCGGTGCGGGTCCTGCCGCAGGGCCAGCAGCTGATGCTTCAGGTCGTGGTACATGCGGCGAATCTCCCGCTCGCTGGCTTGACTTTGCTGCAGCCGCTCATATTCGCGCTGGCGCAGCTGGCCCATGTGGGTCACCCGCTGCAGCTCGCAGTGGTCGGCAATGGAATGTTTGACGATAAACGCGCACAGCAGAGCCGTAAAATAACAGATCAGGTTCACGTTCCAGCTCCAGCCGAACACTTCCAGATCCACATTCAAAAAGGACATCAAAAAGCAGGGGTACAGCGCGAACAGCAGCAAAAACAGGTCCAGCCCGTGTACGCTGTCCTCTGAAATATCCTGCCGCTGGGGCTGCACCAGCCGTACCAGCGCCAGCTTGAGCAGAATGACGACCAGCTGGCTTTCCAGGTATGCCAGGGGCTGTTCCTCCGTCAAAAGAGGCGTAAGCACATGGAAAAATACCTTGCGCCCCACCTGCACCGCGATCACGAAGATCAACCCCTCAGCCAGCGAGAGCTTGGGCGGCAGCTTGTAGACCGTGCGGGCCAGCGCGTAGCACAAAAGGATCGCGGCCGCCACCAGGATCAGATCGTGCCGGGTGCTGGCGATCGCGCCATAGCCGAACCCCAGCCGGTAGACCGTGTAGCCGGCCATCAGCGCCAATGTGCCGGCCAGCGGCGCGGCCGGCCTGAACGCCGCTGTGGCCGCCAAAAAAGCAGGCCAGTCCGTCGTTTTGATCGACAAGGGCCGCCCGGGCTATTCCGGCCTGACCCCGTGGCCCAGTTCGTTCCGCTGGTTCGACGCGGAAATGGGCGATGACGCGCAGGCTTTCCGCGACTGCATCCAGCATGGCGGCGAGTACCTGGTCAATATGGACTGGTACGAAGTTTGGATCGAAGAGTCCAAAAAGACCTACGAGCGCCTGAACGAGTGGGGAATCCTCACCCAGTTCCCGCGCGCTTCCGATGCCGGCGACTATGTGGAGCGCGGCGATTTTGAGGGCTACCGCGCCGATTTTGCCAAGTTCGACCGCCGCACCAAGTGGATCGAAGTGCTGAAAAACAACGACATCACCTACGCCGAGCATACCATGATCACCAATGTCATCGAGCAGGACGGCCGCGTGGTCGGTGCGATCGGCTTTCATGTTCCCAGCGGCGCGGTGATCACCTGCCATGCCAAAGCTGTGGTCATGTGCATGGGCGGCGGCTGCTACAAGCCCACTGGTTTCCCCGTCGGCGAGGACTCCTTCGATGGCGAGTACATCTGCTACCAGCTGGGCCTGCCCATTGCCGGCAAGGAGTTTGACGACTTCCACATGACGCTGTCCTATGCGCCGGGCAACGTATTCCTGAACAACAACTGGACCTACCTGGAAAACATCTGGCTGTGCGGCGGTGATATCACCCCCGACACCGTGACCAGCTATGCCACCAGCAAATCCAAGGTCATGGTGCTGGACCGTGTGACCAAGGCGGTATCAGGCCTGGTTGCCAACGATGGCACCTCGGTGGAGGATATGTCCACACAGGACATCACCCGCCGCGGCGGCTCGGTCAGCACCAATCCCAACGAAGTGCGTCTGGGCAAAAACAACGATACCATGTTCAAGGGCGACATTTATGGCGCGGCCGTCGGCATGTGCGGCCACCTCAGCTCGGGCGTGTTCTGCGGGCTGGACGACCTGGTGGGTTATACCGGCATCCCGGGCTTGTACGTGGCCGGCGACGGCATGAACGCGGCCTCGCCCACGGGCGCGGCCTACCCTACGGGCGTGGGCTTTACCTCCAACTTCTGCTCGATCCAGGGCGACCGGGCCGGCACCGCCGCTGCGGAATACGCCGCCACCGTTGCGCTGGAGCACATCAGCAGCGAGCGCATCGCGCAGGAGACCGAGGACATCACAGCCCCGCTGAACGTGGAAAAGGGCTTTGACCCCACCTGGGCACGTGACCAGCTGCAAGCGATCATGGCGCCGTACTGGGTCACCATCGTCAAGACCAGGGAATCACTGACCTCCACGCTGACCCAGGTGGAGATGCTGCGGGACAACGTCCTCCCCAAGCTGAAAGCGGCCAATACCCACGATCTGCGCCTGTGCCACGAGATGAAGCACAAGGTTCTCAGCGCCGAGCTGAAGCTGCGCGCCGGCCTGGCCCGTGAGGAGACCCGCGGCCTGAACTATCGCGCCGACTTCCCGTATCGTGACGACAAGAATTACCTGTGCTACATCACCCAGACCAAGGGCAGCGACGGCAAGCCGGTGGTTTCCAAGGTGGCCGTGAAGGATGCCTGGAAGGGCGACACCGCCCAGCCGTATGCCGAGCGCTATACCTATTACTTCCCCGGCGAACGCGAGGCCAAGGGCCTGCCCGAGGAAGAATCCTCCGGCGGCTGGGGCAAGTAAAAAGCGGAAAACGAAAGGAGTAGTACATCATGAGCGTACAGCGCTATAACATCAACAACTGCATCGGCTGCCAGATGTGCGTCAACATCTGCCCGATGGACGTGTTCCGCTTCAATACCGAGCAGCGGAAATCGGTCATCGCCTATCCCGAAAACTGCCAGAGCTGCGGCCAGTGCTTTGTGAACTGCCCCGGCCATTCGCTGACCATCTCCAACGATATGTACGGCTACGGCATTACGGCCTACCGTGCCGCCACCACCGTTACGCGTAACCGCGCCGTGCAGCCGGTTGTGGAGGAGTGATCCTTCCACAGCCTGTTCCCGAACCACGGCCCGCGCCGATCTGCGGCAGGGGCAGCCCCTTTGGGGGCCGCCCCTGTTTTTTGTGGTCGCCGCGCCGGGAGGGGGAACAGCGGCTTTACAGTGGCTTTTGATCTGTGTTACAATAGTATGCGCCCTGCCGCGGCGCCGCGGCCTTTGCATCGGCGCCCCAACAGGAAAGGAGAGTATGTTCGATGGAAGAAAGACTGCAACCCCTGTTTACCCCGTGGAAGATCGGCAGCTGCGAGATCAAAAACCGGATCGTGCTGACCTCGATGGGCGGCACTGACCTGTTCGGCTGGATGGAGAAAAACCATTTCGACCAGGCCGGCGCCCGGTTTATTCTGGAAGCGGCCCAAAACAACGCGGGCCTGGTGCTGCCCGGGTGCCAGCCGGTGTACAACCCCATGTTCGGCCAATGGCTGCACAAAAACGAAAAGATGTTCCGCGACCTGGCCGCCTGGATGCCGGAATTCCACAAAACCGGCGCCAAGCTGTTCGTGCAGCTCACCGCCGGGTTTGGCCGGTCGTTCACCATCAGCGGGCTGATGGAAACGCTGTACACAAACCCTGTGCTGCGCGTGGTGTCCAAACCGTTTATGGACCTGGACAAGATCACCGCCTCGGCCAGCGAAGCGCCCAACCGCTGGTCGGATAAGGTGCCCTCGCGCGCCATGACCGTGGAGGAGATCCACCAGTTTGTGGAGGCCTTTGCCAAATCGGCAAAGCTTTTGCAGCAGGCCGGGGTGGACGGTGTGGAGATCCACGCCGTGCATGAAGGCTACTTGCTGGATCAGTTCACGCTGGGCTATGTCAACCACCGCACCGATGAATATGGCGGCAGCTTCGAGAACCGCTACCGCTTTGCCGTCGAGATCGTGCAGGCCATTAAAAAGGAATGCGGGCCAGACTTCCCGGTGTCGCTGCGGTACAGCGTAGTGTCCAAAACAAAGGGCATGCGCGCGGGCGCGCTGCCGGGCGAGGAATACACCGAGGCAGGCCGCGATATGGCCGAGTCGGAACGGGCGGCCAAATACCTGCAGGATGCCGGCTATGACATGCTCAACTGCGACAACGGCACCTACGACGCCTGGTACTGGGCGCATCCGCCCATCTATATGCCCGAAAACTGCAACCTGGCCGATGTGGAGCACATCAAGCAGTTTGTGCAGATCCCCGTGGTGTGCGCCGGCCGGCTGGACCCGCGCGCCGCGGCGGATTCCATCGCCGCCGGACGGCTGGACGGCGCGGGCTTTGCCCGGCCGTTTTTGGCCGACCCGCAGTGGGTCACCAAGCTGATGGAGGGCCGCGAGGAGGATATCCGCCCCTGCATCCTGTGCCACAACGGCTGCTTCAACATGTGCCATTACAAGGGTGTGGCCAACGACCAGGACCTGGCCGACAGCCTGCACCTGGCCCGCTGCGCGGTCAATGCCGAAATGATGCAGTGGGATAAGCACCACATCGAAGCGGCCCGCGCGCCCAAAACAGTGCATATCGTGGGCGGCGGCATCGGCGGCATGGAAGCCGCCCGCGTGCTCCGGCTGCGCGGCCACACGCCGGTCATCCACGAAAAAAGCGGCGTGCTGGGCGGCACGTTCATCCCGGCCAGCGCCGAAAGCTACAAGGGCAAGCTGCGCCAGCTGCTGGCCTGGTACCGCCGCCAGATGGAACAGCTGGGCATCGAGGTGCACCTGAACGACGAAGTGCGGGATCTGGCGGCCTTTGGCGGCGCGCCGGTGATCATCGCCACCGGGGCCGTGCCCCGGGTGCTGAGCAAAGTGCCCGGCCACGAGCGCATGATCGAAGCCTGCGACTACCTCAACGGCGCGCCGGTGGGGCAGAATGTGGCCGTGATCGGCGGCGGCCTGACCGGCTGCGAGATCGCCTACGAGCTGGCGCTGCAGGGCAAAAAACCCATCATCGTGGAGATGAAGGACGACCTGGTGGCCCAGAAAGGCGTATGCCTGGCCAACAGCTCCTACCTGCGGGAATGGTTTGCCCTGCATGAAGTGCCGGTGTATCTGGAGACCACCCTCAAGCAGGTGAACGGGGATGGCATCGTCTGCACCCGCAAGGACGGCTCCGAGTTTGCGCTGGCCTGCGATTCGGTCATTTCGTCCGCCGGGTATGTGCCCGCCCCGCTGGCACCCAAGGGCAAAAACGTTTTCCTTGTGGGCGATTGCCAGCAGGTGGGCAACCTGCGCTCGGTGATCTGGCGCGCGTACGAAGCCGCCATGAAGATATAACCTGTCATAAAGGAGGAAGCCCGGATGACGCAATACAACATGAAGCTGACGGCGGAGCAGCAGGCCATCCTGAACGGCGAAAAAGGCGAAACGCTGGCCAAAGTGATGGAAACGCTGGTGCGCTACGGCGAACTGTTCGGCGCGCAGAGCATGGTGCCGGTGACCAGCCGGTACAACCACCTGGTCACCTCGTTCGGCCTGAAAGCGCTGGGGCCGGTGTACCGGCTGATGGATCAGCTGATCGGGACCGGGGCGGTCTCGGCCCAGCAGTTTTCGGCTGATCCCCGCCCGCTGGATAAAAACGTGCCCAGTTCGTTTTTGCAGAACATCGTGTTCGACCATTTCATGTATTCCCGGCAGGCGGATTACGAAGCCCAGCTGCAAAAGCTGGGCCTGATGGACCAGGACGCCTTTACCTGCGCCTGCTATATGGACGAGGTGGGCAACACCCCGGCCCAGGGCGAGGTGCTCTCCTGGTCGGAATCGTCGGCCGTGGTGTACGCAAACTCGGTGCTGGGCGCGCGGTGCAACCGCAACTCCGGCATTATCGACCTGATGGGCTCGGTGGTGGGCTGCGTGCCCTGCTTCGGCCTGCTGACCGACGAGGGCCGCAGGGCCAAATGGATCGTGGAGATCCGCACCAGCAAAAAGCCCGAGGCGCAGCTGCTGGGCTCGGCCATCGGCATGAAGGTGATGGAGGATGTGCCCTACATCGTCGGGCTGGACCGGTGGCTTGGCACGCTGGACGATACGGCCAAAACCTATCTCAAGGACTTCGGCGCGGCCACTGCCTCCAACGGGGCTGTGGGCCTGTATCATGTGGAGGGCATCACGCCCGAAGCCGTGCAGCAGGGCCGGGCGCTGATCGAGCCGGGGGCGCAGACCTATGTGATCGACGACGCCGAGCTGCAGCGTGTGTACGACAGCTACCCCGTGGTGTGGAAAAACAAGGCCGCCAAGCCCAAGCTCTGCTTTATGGGCTGCCCGCACATGAGCTTTGAGCAGCTTACCAGCTGGACCGAAAAGGTGGAAGCAGGCCTGCAGGCGGCCGGCCGCAGCCGGGTGGCCATCCCCACGGTGTTCACGGCGGCCCCTGCGGTCATCCGCCGGTTCGAGGGTACGCCGTGGGCGGCACGGCTCAAGGCGACGGGCGTGGTGCTTTCGTACATCTGCCCGCTGATGTACATGAACAACCCCCTGTCCACGGCCATGCCGGTCATCACCTCCAGCAACAAGCTGCGCACCTATACCAGCGCGCGCTATTATACCGACGACGAAATTTTGGAGCAGATCACGAAAGGGGGCAATGCGCAATGAAGCAGTTCAAGGGCAGAGTGGTCGCGCCGGGCACGGTGACGGCCCCGGCATTGGTCAGCCACGGCGGGCTGAACACCCTGGCGTCGTTCCAGAAGGCGCTGCAGTTCGGCGATAAAAACGCCACCTGCGGCGACCAGAACAACCCGGATCTGTACGGCAAGCAGATGGCCGGCAAGGCGCTGTGCCTGCCGCGCACCATCGGCTCCACCACCGGCGGGCTGGTGCTGTACTGCGCCTGCTCGATGGGGCGGCAGCCGGCGTGCATGCTGTTTTCCGAGCCGATCGATTCGCTGGCGGCGGCCGGCGCGGTGCTGGCTGACGTGTGGCTGGACGATGCGGCCGCGGCCATGCCGGTGGTGGATTCGCTGGGAGAGGAGTTTCTTTCCTGCGTGAAAGACGGCATGACCGTCACCGTGCGCGAAAACGGCCTGGTCGAAGTGGACTGAACGGGGCAAGCGGCGGCTTTTCTGTGCAAAACAAAACAGCGGCGTGGCCATCCGGTGGCTGCGCCGCTGTTTTTGCCGCCTGGCGGCGGGGCGTTTGACAGCGGGCCGCCGCGTCACTATACTGTTTTTGAAAAAACGGGGCATGCCCCCGAGTAAGCAGGTGATGTTCGTGCCCAATATTGTTGAGATCACACAGCCCTCGGCGCCCGAGCTGGACGTGTACGCCCGCCTGACCGAGGCGCAGCTGCGCAACCGGCTGGAGCCGGAAAAAGGCGTGCTGATTGCCGAAAGCCCCAAGGTGATCGCCTGCGCGCTGGACGCGGGCTGCCAGCCGCTTTCGCTTTTGATGGAGCGCAGGCAGATCGACGGCCCGGCCAGGGAGCTGCTGGCCCGCTGCGGCGATGTGCCGGTGTACACCGCGGACCGGGAACTGCTGGAGGGGCTGACCGGCTACGCGCTCACCCGCGGCGTGCTGTGCGCCATGCGCCGGCCGGCGCCGCGCACGGCAGAGCAGGTGTGCGCCGGGGCGCGGCGCGTCGCCGTGCTGGAGGGCATTGTGGACTCCACCAACGTGGGGGCGATCTTCCGTTCGGCGGCGGCGCTGAATATGGACGCCGTTCTGCTTACCCCCACCTGCTGCGACCCGCTGTGCCGCCGGGCCGCGCGCGTCAGCATGGGCACGGTGTTTCAGGTGCCCTGGGCGCGCATCGGCCAAACGGCCGCGGACTGGCCGGAGCCAGGCCTTGCGCGGCTGCGCGGCCTGGGCTTCAAAACGGCGGCCATGGCGCTGAGCGAGGCGGCGGTCAGCATCGACGACCCGCGGCTGATGGCCGAGGAAAAGCTGGCCGTCGTGCTGGGCACCGAGGGCGACGGCCTGGCCCGCCGCACCATTGCAGGCTGCGATTACACGGTGTGCATCCCCATGGCGCACGGGGTGGACTCGCTGAATGTGGCGGCGGCCGGCGCGGTGGCATTCTGGCAGCTGCGGGCACGCTGAGCCAGCCCGTGGGGACAAAGAACTGCATTTATTTCTTGGAAAGCACGCCCGTCTGTGATACAATATCGGCGGAGTGAACTACTGCCGAACATTCCCCCTGAACGAAAGGATGTTGTTATGTATCCCGCAATTATTCTGTTTGCGGCCACGTATGTGCTGATGTTGACCTTCAGCAAGTACCGCCCGTACATTGCGCTGGCATCGGCGGCGCTGTTCCTTGTCAGCGGCATGCTGCCGCTGGACCAGGTGTTTTCCAGCATTGACTGGAACGTGCTGATGATGATCGCCGGCACCATGGGTCTGGTGGAACTGTTTATCGAATCCCACATGCCGGAGCGCATGGCCGATATCATTATGGAAAAGGTGCCCAATGTCCAGATGGCGGCGGTGGCGCTTTCGCTGTTTGCAGGCGTGATCTCCGCCTTTGTGGACAACGTGGCCACCGTGCTCATGGTGGCCCCCGTGGCGCTGGAGATCTGCAAAAAGCTCAAAACAAACCCGGTGCCCTTTATCATCGGCGTGGCGGTGTCGTCTAACCTGCAGGGCGCGGCTACCCTGGTGGGCGACACCACGGCCATTATGCTGGGCTCGGCGCTGGACATGAGCTTTATGGACTTTTTTGTGTATAAAGGCCGCCCCGGCATGTTCTTCGTTGTCGAGCTGGGGGCCGTGCTGTCCGCGCTGATCCTGGCGTTTTTGTTCCGGAAGGAAAAGGGCGCCATCCCCAACGCCGCCGCGCGCACCCAGGTGAAGGACTATGTGCCCACCTATCTGCTGGGCGGCGCGATCGTGCTTTTGATCCTGGCGTCGTTCCTGCCCGAAAAACCGGACATCACCAACGGCCTGATCTGCTGCGCGCTGCTGGTGGTGGGCCTTGTGTATAACCTGCTGCGGAAAAAGAATGCCGACGCTGTGCTGGAGCCGCTGAAAGGCATCGACGTGGAGACCATCGGCCTGCTGGTGGGCCTGTTTTTGATGATCGGCGGCATTTCGGCCCAGGGCGTGATCGAAGCGGTGGCCAACCTGCTGGCGCAGATGGGCGGCGGCAACGTATTTTTGCTGTATACGGTCATCGTATGGGGCTCGGTGCTGATCTCGGCCTTTATCGACAACATCCCCTATGTGGCCACCATGATCCCCATCATCGCCGGGCTGGCCGCTGCCCTGAACACCGACCCCACGCCGCTGTACTTCGGCCTGCTGTCAGGCGCAACGCTGGGCGGCAACTGCACGCCCATCGGCGCTTCGGCCAACATCACGGGCATCGGCATCCTGCGCAAGGAGGGGTACGAGGTCAAAAACTCCGACTTCTTCCAGATCGGCATCCCGTTCACCATGGCCGCTGTGATCCCGGCGTACATTCTGGGCTGGGTGTTCTTTGGCGTGTAAGTGCCGCGGCATAACGGCCTGCGGCGCGCCGGCGGCGCAAACCGGCGCACCGGGCGCAGCGTCCGGCGCGGGCCAGACGGACGCGGCTGTGGCCGGGGGCGCAGAGCTTCGGGTCGAAACGATCGACGGCCTGGCGGAAGACTTTATCATGGGGATGGACCTTTCCTCACTGATCGCCGAGCTGGAAAGCGGCGTTGTCTACCGGGATTTTGACGGCAATGTGCTCGGCAGCGCGGAGGCGTTCTGCCGTTTTGCGGCCCAGTGCGGCGTCACCCATGTGCGCGTGCGCGTGTGGAACGACCCGTACGACGCAGACGGCGGCGGTTATGGCGGCGGCAGCTGCGATGTGGACAAGGCTGTGCTGCTGGCGCAGGCCTGCCGCGCCGCCGGCCTTGGGCTGATGGTGGACTTCCACGGCTCGGACTTCTGGGCCGACCCCGGCAAGCAGCAGGCGCCCAAGGCCTGGGCCGGGCACGACCTGCCGCACAAGCAGGCCGCGCTGGCCGCGTTTGTGGCCGACGCGCTGGCCCGCATCTGCGATACCGGGGCGGCGGTGGATCTGGTGCAGATCGGCAACGAGACCAACGGTGGTTTTGCGGGCGAAACATCGCCCGCCGCCATGTGTGCCCTGTTCGGCGCCGGTGCGGCGGCGGTGCGCGGCGTGGACCCGGCGATCCGGGTGGTGATCCATGTTACGAACCCCGAAAAGGCCGCCATGACCGCCGGGGCAAAACCGGTGGCGGAGTAGAACGTAGACTATGACGTGCTGGCCACGTCGTATTACCCATACTGGCACGGCACGCTGGAAAACCTGAAAAGCCAGCTTTCCGCCGTGCGGGAGACCTACGGCAAGCAGGTGCTGGTGGCCGAGACCAGCTATGCCTATACGCTGACCGACAGCGACGGCCACCCCAACACGATCAGCATGGGCAGCGCCGATGCAGGCTACCCGTTTACGCCCCAGGGCCAGGCGGACTGCCTGCGGGACGTGATGGCCGCCGTCAGCGAAGCGGGCGGCCTGGGCGTGTTTTACTGGGAGCCTGCCTGGATCACGGTGGGCGACACCACCGGCCTGACCGGCGCCGCGTACCAAGCCCGCGTGGCGGAAAACCAGGCACTGTGGGAGCAGTATGGCTCCGGCTGGGCGAGCGCCCGCGCGGCCGAATACGACCCGGACGACGCCGGCCAGTGGTACGGCGGCTCGGCGGTGGATAATCAGGCAATGTTCTACCCGGACGGCAGCCCAGTGGCCAGCCTGCGGGTGTGGCGCGCCGTGCGGCCCGCACGGTGAGCCGCGCGGGGGAGGCGGCAGCCTGCCGTTCGGCCGGCAGGCCATATCCCTCCCGGGAAGCGGCAAAGCCGCCTCTGCGCTGCGAAAAGCGGCCGTTTGCCCGCAAAAGCTGCGGAGAACGGCCGCTTTTTGTGTTCGTGAGCACGGGGCCGCCGGCAGCGCCGCCCCGCGCCTGCATTGGGGCAGGGCGGGGCCGAAGCGGGTACGGCGCGGCACCGACAAAGTTTGCCTGGTTCATGGACTTTTTGCCATAAGGTGATATAATAGCTGCAATGCAGTTGTTTGATCGCACGGATCATAACGGTTTAGAGGAGAATCATGTATGGAGATCATCCTGGTAGGCTGCGGTAAAGTGGGCGCCGCCCTGGCACGGCAGCTCAGCGAAGAGGGGCACAGCGTGACCCTTGTGGATACCAACGCGGACAAGCTGAACAAGCTGGTGGAAGCATACGACGTGATGGGCATTGTGGGCAACGGCTCGTCCATCAGCGTGCTGACCGAGGCGGGCCTGGAGACCGCTGACGTGCTGATCGCGGTGACCGGCTCGGACGAGCTGAACCTGCTGTGCTGCATGTTTGCCAAAAAGGCGGGCCACTGCCACGCCATTGCCCGCGTGCGCAACCCGGCCTATAGCCACGAGCTGGACTTTATCAAGC
>CAMFSB010000013.1 GCA_945982465.1 uncultured Faecalibacterium sp.
GAATCGGAGGAACAGCAATGGCAAAGTTCCTACCGATCGCAAATCAGAAGGGCGGTGGGGGCATAACCACCACCGCGGTCAATCTTTCCTCCTGTGTGGCGGCGCTGGGCAAAAAGGTGCTCATCATCGACCTGGACCCTCAGGGCAACACCACCAGCGGCTATGGCATCCCCAAGCGCAGCGTCAAAAACGGCGTGTACGAAGTGCTCATCGGGGAGTGTAGTGCCGAAGCCGCCGTTCAGCATACCCAGTTCCGCGCCGACATCATCCCCTCCAACACCCGTCTGGCGGGCGCAGCGCTGGAACTGGTGGATCTGGAAAACCGCGAAAGCCGGTTGCGCCGCGCGCTGGCGCCCCTTTCCGGCAAATATGACTATATTTTCATCGACTGCCCGCCCAGCCTGGACCTGCTCACGCTGAACAGCCTGTGCGCCTGCGATACCGTGCTCATCCCCATCCAGTGCGAATACTACGCGCTGGAGGGACTTTCGGAGCTGATGAGCACCCTGAAAACCGTGCGCAAAAAGTACAACCACTATCTGGATGTGGAGGGCGTGGTATTCACCATGTACTCCGGCCGGCTGAACCTGACCATTCAGGTGGTGGATCAGGTCAAAAAATTTTTTGGCGATAAGGTGTATAAAACCACCGTGCCCCGCTCGGTGCGCCTGTCCGAAGCGCCCAGCTACGGCCAGCCCATCAACTTCTACGAGCCGGGCGGCAAGGGCACCGAGGCGTATATGGACCTGGCAATGGAATTTCTGAAAAACAACCGGCACTGACGCGCCGCCCGCCCGGGCGCCGCGCGGGACGTGACAAACAGGGGGAACTCCCATGGCAAACGGAACGGGAGGGCGGGGCCGCGGGCTGGAAAGCCTGTTTGAGGACGCCACCCCCGCGCTGGACGGCGGCCGCGTGGAGCAGCTGCCCCTGCGCGAGATCGAGCCGGACCCCGGCCAGCCCCGCAAAACCTTTGACGACGCGACTCTGTCCGAGCTGGCCGCCAGCATCGCCGAGCACGGCCTTTTGCAGCCCATCGCGGTGCGGCCCCGGCCCACCGGCGGCTATACCATCATCGCGGGCGAGCGCCGCTGGCGCGCCGCCCGGCTGGCGGGCCTTTCGGAGGTGCCCGTGGTGGTGCGCGAAGCGACCGACGAACAGGCGATGGAGCTGGCGCTGGTCGACAACCTGCAGCGCGACGACCTGGACCCGGAGGAGCAGGCCGCGGGCATCCGCGAGCTGATGGACCGCTGCGGCCTGACGCAGGAGCAGGCGGCCGCAAAGCTGGGCAAAAGCCGCAGCGCCGTGGCCAACAGCCTGCGCCTGATGAACCTGCCCGAGGACGCGCTGGAGCTGCTGAAAAGCGGTTTTTTGACCACGGGCCACGCCAAGGTGATCCTGGGCCTGCCCACGGCCGCGCTGCAAAGCCAGGCCGCCCATCTCATCGCGGACAACCAGCTCAACGTGCGCCAAGCCGAAGCACTGTGCAAAAAGCTGGCCCGGCCCGAAACGCCGCCCAAAGCCCCGCCGCTGCGCCCGGCCCTGCCCACCGAGGTGGAGCTGAGCTTAAAAGAAGCGCTGGGCAACGAGGTGGCCGTGGCCTACAAGGCGGGCAAGGGCACGCTGACCGTGCATTTTTATTCCGACGAGCAGCTGCGCGCCTTTGCCAACCTGCTGGGCCGGTACGACCGCACCGGCGAACACACGCCCGGCTCTGTTTGACCGGCGGGGAAAACGGGCCGCGCCCCGGCTTTGCGCGGTGGCCTGGCAAAAACCGCCCGGCCTGCGCGGGAGATCCGGCCCTGGCCGCTAAAAACCCGCCGAAATTATTGTTTCAAACGGCACAACGCCGTTTTTTGGCGCGCCGTGCGCGTCTTTTGCAGCCAGAAAACCGTTCCAAATAAAAGAGGGAGAGGAAACAAACCATGTTGGATATCAAGTTTGTCCGCGAAAACCCGGACGCCGTCAAGGAGAACATCCGCAAAAAGTTCCAGGAGCAGAAGCTGCCGCTGGTGGATGAAGTCATCGCGCTGGACGCCAAGTACCGCGCCGACCTGAAAGAGGTCGAAGCGCTCAAGGCGGCCCGCAATAAGCTGAGCAAGGCCAACGGCCCGCTGTTCGGCCAGCTGAAAAAGTGCACCGACGAGGCCAAAAAGGCCGAGCTGCAGGCCCAGATCGACGCCAACAATGCCGCCGTCAAGGCCGACGCCGACCGCATGGCCGCGCTGGAAGCCGAGATCGAAGCTTCCTCGGCCCGCATCCAGGAGATCATGTACACCATCCCCAACATGATCGACCCCAGCGTGCCCATCGGCCCCGACGACAGCTGCAACGTGGAGGTGCAGCGCTTTGGCGAGCCGGTGGTGCCCGCGTACCCCATCCCGTACCATGTGGACATCATGGAGAGCTTTGACGGCATCGACCTGGATTCCGCCGGCCGCGTGGCAGGCAACGGCTTTTACTACCTGCTGGGCAACATTGCCCGCCTGCACGAGGCGGTTTTGGCGTATGCACGCGATTTTATGATCAATAAAGGCTTTACCTACGTCATCCCGCCGTTCATGATGCACGGCAATGTGGTCAAGGGCGTGATGAGTTTCCCCGAGATGGACGCCATGATGTACAAGATCGAGGGCGAGGATCTGTACCTGATCGGCACGTCGGAGCATACCATGATCGGCCGCTTCATCGACCAGACCATCGACGAGGCCAAGCTGCCGCTGACCCTGACCAGCTACAGCCCCTGCTTCCGCAAGGAAAAGGGCGCCCACGGCATTGAGGAGCGCGGCATTTACCGCATCCATCAGTTTGAAAAGCAGGAAATGATCGTGGTGTGCAAGCCGGAGGACAGCATGGCCTGGTACGAAAAGCTGTGGCAGAACTCGGTGGAGCTGTTCCGCAGCCTGGAGATCCCGGTGCGCCAGCTGGAGTGCTGCTCGGGCGATCTGGCCGACCTGAAGGTGAAAAGCTGCGACATCGAGGCCTGGAGCCCCCGCCAGCAGAAATATTTTGAGGTGTGCAGCTGCTCGAACCTGGGCGACGCCCAGGCGCGCCGCCTGCGCATCCGCGTAAAGGGCGCCGACGGCAAGAACTACCTGGCCCACACGCTGAACAACACCTGCGTGGCGCCCCCGCGCATGCTGATCGCGTTTTTGGAGAACCACCTGCAGGCCGACGGCACCGTGACCATCCCCAAGGTGCTGCAGCCGTATATGGGCGGGCTGGAAGTGATGGTGCCCAGCAAAAAGGCGTAAGGCCCGGCAGACGGCCCGGCCGGAACGCAAACCGGAAACAAAACGCTCCCACGGCAGGGAAAATGCCGCGGGAGCGTTTGGTATTTTGCAAAAAAGTGAAATTTCTGCTTGACAAAGTGGGGCCTGTCCCCTATAATAATAGAGCACTCATTTTTGAGGGCAGATTTATGGCGGTATAGCTCAGTTGGCTAGAGCATTCGGTTCATACCCGAAGTGTCACCGGTTCAAATCCAGTTACCGCTACCACTTGGTACAGGATTTCGCTAAAGCATAGGTTGTCATTTGCAATAGTGAATGACGAGGGGTCTGATGGTTTTAGCGAAGTCCTGTATTTATGAGGCCCGTTGGTCAAGCGGTTAAGACACGGCCCTTTCACGGCTGTAACATGGGTTCGATTCCCGTACGGGTCACCAGAGAAAAGAGCGCTGCATAAAGCAGCGCTCTTTTGTTTGTATCGGGCAAAATGGAACGCCGCCGTACGGGAATCGAACAGCGCCGGCCGCCCGCATTGTCGGGCGGGGGCGGCTGTCCGGTGGACAGCCGGAAAGGCGCGCGGGTAGATGGGTCCCGTACGGGTCACCAACAAGAAAAGCACTGCGAAAAGGCAGTGCTTTTTCTTTTTTATAAGCGTAAAACGGAGCCGCCGTACGGGAATCGAACAGCGCCGGCCGCCCGCATTGTCGGGCGGGGGCGGCTGTCCGGTGGACAGCCGGAAAGGCGCGCGGGTAGATGGGTCCCGTACGGGTCACCAACAAGAAAAGCACTGCGAAAAGGGCGGCTCACTAAGGGATTTTTAATCTCCGCGAAATGCGGCATAACTTACAGAAATGTAGGTTATGCCGTTTTTTGTGTTCTGCTGGAATATCGACTCGGCCGATGAAGTTCCAATGGATGCAGATGGTCTGTTTCTTCGTCCGTGTTCCCGGCACCTTTTTCGGTTGATAGACCTCTATCTTCTCCACGAATGAACGCCGAACTCCTCGTTCATGCAATTAGCAAAACAGTTCCACACACTATAAACTCTACTGGCATTAAGACCACACTGGGGATTCCCCTCAGTGCGGTCTATTTTTTGACAACATCACTTGACAAAATGGCAAGTATCGGATCTAATAATAGAGGCTATTAAATCAATAGCACAGAAAGGAGTGCCACTATGGGAAAGGAATTAGGTTCACGCATAACCGAAACTTTGCAAAGACGTGGAATGACACAAAAAGAATTGGCAGGACGAATTGGAGTAACGGAGGCAGTAATGTCCAGATATGTTTCCGGCGATAGAGAGCCAAAACCAGATGTGTTGGCGAATATCGCTACTGCTCTCCATACCACATCTGATTTCTTGCTTGGTATTGAATGTGAAGAATTCGACCATCCCAGAATTCGCCGTCTGATTGCACGAAACGCATCTTCAATGACTGAGCAGGAAAAAAGAGAACTGATTAACGCATTGTTCGGGGAGGAGTAATATTGGGAATTTCTTTATCACGCGCAAGATATGAGGAAATCAAGCAGATTGTTGTTGATTTATTCGTAAAATACGATGTCTCCTGTGTACCTGTTAATGGTTTTGAACTTGCGACTAAAATGGGCATTAAGGTCATCCCTTATTCAGCGATACCAGAGAGTAAACGTTGGCTACTTTTGAAAAAGAGCGAGGACGGATTTTCGGTAGAGAAGAATATCGGAGAATGGTACATCTATTATAACGATAAAAAAGAATATGGCCGTATCAACAATACAATCATGCATGAAATAGGTCATATCGTTTTAGATCACAGCGAGGATAGCGAACTGGCAGAAAAGGAAGTGAAATTCTTTGCAAAATACGCACTTGTTCCCCCTGTGCTCGTACACAAGTTAAAACTGGATAACCCAATGGATATTGCTGATATTTTTGAAGTGAGTTTTGAGGCTGCTTGCTATGCTTACTCCTATTATCAGAAATGGCTGCAATATGGCTCATCGGAGTATACCAAGTATGAACTAACACTCTTGAACCTGTTTCAAAGTGTATCATGATGGGAGGTGGTTCTATTGAGGGTAAAAACAAAAACACATCTGTAAGCTGTTGGCGCAGCAAACAAATGTGTTCTCGTGTGGAATATGCTAAACATATTCATACCAGTTCGAATATTTTAGCATAATTCTGCCTTTTTGTCAATTGGCACAGCTCAGTTTGCTGTGCTATGCACCGAAATAATGACCGCATTTTAGCGGAGAAAGCAGGTATTATGTTAAAAACAAATGTTAGAAAATACGACAACTTTAAACTGTATTACTGGCACGGAGCAACATTGGTGGGCAAATACAGACTACCACAACTTGCTCCTACACAGGCAATTCCTTCAAAAGTAATATGTTTCAATGAGCGTAAGAGCATTACTAAGCCGGAGGAATATTGGGTTGATTTCTTTATCGATGACGCTTTGTTTGAGAATTTTTGGAATCATCCTGAAATGAGCTTTGAGAATCTCAAGCGTTTTGCAGGAATTATTACCACTGATTACTCCATGTTGCCAGAAATGCTGCCAGCACAGAGCCTTTGGAATTGCACCCGCAATCGAGTTATGGCATATTATCTCCAACAGCAGGGATTTAATATTATCCCCGTTGCATCTTGGTGTGTTGAGAGTGATTTTGAATGGTGCTTTGATGGTTTGCCGGAAAACAGTTCTATCGCCATTACCACCAATGGATGTATGTCAAGTCCATATGGCAAGCGTATGCTGCTGCGTGGTGTTGAAGAGTTGCAAAAACAAAACTCACCGACCAATCTGATTGTGTGCGGCAGGCACGTTGATGAATTGGATATTTATGATAATGTTCATTATTATCCGTCCTTTTCGCAAAGATGGAAGGAGCGTGCTGTGTAATGGGTAGCAGAGGTTCTTTTCTTGAAAACGGTGGTTTTAGCACACCCGCAAGATGGCATACTGTTGATTATATTGATGGGATTAAGGTTTTAGCACCTAAAGACCCAAAGGCAAGTATTAGCTTACCGGAGCGTTCCAATACTCCGGGAACAGCTTATGTTTCGTATCGGAAAGACGGAACTTTTGACCAGTACATTGTGTTCGATGCAAATAGAATGCCTGTTTACCGTATTGATTATGGAATGCACAGAGGCAAGAAAACTTTGCACATCCATTACTACAAAAATGGAAATGCACTACCAAATCCGCCAGACTTGAAAAAAGGCGACCCATTATATGAAAAACACAAACGATTATTTAAGGGGGTTAAATGATGCAAGGAATTACAATGAATGAATTATATGAGTTAATCTCTCACTGTCATGATGCAGAATTTGAGTATGGTGGAACCACTTACGTGTTACAGCCAGAGGTTAATGACAACAAGACTTACCTTGTAATTTGGGATTGCACACCGGACGCAGCAAAATGCATCGCCAAACACGAAATTGAGGTTGAGGGCGATATTCCGCAATCCGTTATCGATGCAATTCTTTCAGAAAAATGTTTTAATGGCAAATCCTTTAAGGAAATAGAGCAAGAGATTACGGTCACTGTGATTTATTAAGCACATAGAAAAAAGACCACACAGCAGATTATGCAGCCTGTTGTGTGGTCTTTCTGTTGGCACCGCTTGAGGACGTCACTCAAAAATTATCATTGTTTTCAATAATCCCTAAGTGACCGCTTCAAAAGGCAGTGCTTTTTCTTTTTTATAAGCGTAAAACGGAGCCTCCGTACGGGAATCGAACAGCGCCGGCCGCCCGCATTGTCGGGCGGGGGCGGGTCAGCCCTCGGCGTTGGCGGCCTGCACCAGCGCCAAAAGCTGATCGGGCGTGTCCACCACATAGTCGGCGCCCGCCGCGTGCAGCTCGTCCGCGCCGCGGAAGCCCCAGCTTACGCCAATGGCTGCCAGGCCCGCGTTGTGAGCCGTCTGCACATCCACGTTGCTGTCGCCCACAAACAGGGTGGCGGCAGGCGCGGCGCCCAGCCGGCGCAGTATGTCGGTCACGCCGGTTGGGTCGGGCTTGTTGGGCACGCCGGGCAGGCTGCCCCGCACCAACGTGAACGCATCGCCGAAATAGCTGCGGATGATGGGCTGGCAAAGGCCGTCGGCCTTGTTGGAATACACCGCGATGTCCACCCCAAAGCCGCGCAGGCTGCGCAGCAGGGCGGGGATGCCCGGGTAGGGGGCGGTTTTGTCCATTTTGTGGGCGGCGTACCGGGCCGAAAACTGCGCCAGCGCGCAGGCCAGCGTGTCGGGCGTGCGGGCCTGGGGCGGGGTGAACCGTTCCACCAGCTTGGGGATGCCGTTGCCCACCATCTGCTTGTATTGGGCGGTGGTAAAGGTGGGCCAGCCGTTCTGGATGCAGACCCAGTTGGCGGCGTCGGCCAGGTCGTCGATGGTATTCAAAAGCGTACCATCCAGGTCAAAAATCAATGTTCTTATCATAGGGAACCTCGCGTTTGGTTGTGAGGCCGTGTAAAATTCAAATACAAACGGCCGCGACAGTTCTTATTTTATCAAAAAAAGAAACCGAAAACAAGGCGCGCCGCATGGGGATGGTGTACAAACTATCACACGGATTTACGCAAATTTTCGGCATCCTTCAGCGGTAGGCTGCGCACGCGCAGCCGGCTGCGGGCGGGCAGGCACAGCGTCAGGTCGGCCCGGCGCGCACGCACGGCCCAGGGGCTTTGCCGCGTCTGGCACAGCACCGGCCGCGCAAAAAGGCAGTATTCGTGCAGCGTGAACCACCGCACGCGCCGCACGGTGAGCACGCGGCGGGCCGGTACGCGCGGGCTGCATACAGTGCGTTCGGCCGTGCCGGATGCAGCCGGGCTGGGGCACGCACCGGCTCGATCCGCACCCGAAGCCGGTGCAGTCTGCCCGGCGGTTTGCGCAGCGGGGGGCGCGGATGCTTCGGCCATGGCAGGGAAGCGTGTCCGCCCGGCGGGGCAGTCCACCAGCCACGCGCCCTCGGTGCGGCGGCCCTCGGCCGATACCAGCAGCAGCACAAAGGCCGCCGCCGTGGGCACCGCCAGCAGCGGGGCGGCCGCGGGCAAAAGCTGCGCCGCCAGCAGTGTCAGGGTCAGCAGCGTGCCGAACAGCCCGCCGCTTACCCCCAAAAACGCCGCCGTGCTGCGGCCACGGGCAAGGCCCGGCCCAGCGGCCGGCGGCAGCGCAAACCCCGGCAGCAGCGATTGCACCGCGCGCAGGCTGGCCGCGTCGCCCGGGCACAGCACCGCCAGCGGCAGCACGCCATCAAAGCTGCCGGCCGCCGCATACACCGGCCAGCGGTGCAGCAGCCGGGCCATGGGGGTGCGGCGCACGTCGGCCCAGCGCAGGCTGTTGGCCCGGATGCGCGTCTGCCAGCGGGCCAGCAGACCGCCGCCCGCCACCAGCACCCGATCGTCGGCCGCCGCGCGGTAGCCGCCCATGCGCAGCAGGCTGCGCCCCAGGCTGGCGCACAGCAGCAGCCCCACCGCGGCCAGCAGCCAGGCCAGGCCCACCGGCAGCCAGCGGGCCGCAAAGCGGGCCACGGCGTTCACCTGCTCCAGCGCAAGCTGTTCGGCGTAGCGCTCGGCCTGGCTGCTCTGCCGCAGCGCCAACGCCGCCAGCGTGCCGGTGGCCGCCGCATTGGCCGAAAGCAGCACGAACCGCAGCCATTCGCCCCCGGCCGGGCGGTACGCTGCCTGCCGCCCGGCCGCAGGCGCGGGCAGAAGGGCTTCGGCCAGGCGCTGGGCGTCGCGCCGGTACAGATACAGCGTGATGGGCCGGGCCGCCCGGGCAGGATACAGCGTCAGCCGGGCCGCGCCCAGCGCCCGGTAGTGCAGCGGCTGTTCCACCAGCAGGGCCGCCAGCGCCCCGCCGTGCAGCCGCGTCTGGGTGCGCAGCACAAGCCCGCTGCACAGCGTCAGCGTGCCGTCCGGTCCAAGGGCCCAGCCGCTGGCCAGCGTCTGCATCAGCGAAAACACCGCCAGCGCCGCCAGCAGCACAGCGTTCTGCCGCAGCGCCCGGTACAGCGCGGCCAGGTCCCATTGCAGCAGGGCACTGAACAGCGGCAGCAGCGCCAGCACCAGATACCGGCGGAATACCTGTACCGCGGCCAGCGGGTGATAGTGCCGCCCGCCGGCGCCCGGGCGGCTCAAGGGTCGGCCTTTCCGGCCAGTGCCGCGCACAGCGCCTGCGCCCCGGCCGCGTCCACGGCGGGCAGCACCAGCGTGCCGCCGGCCGTGTAGATCAGTACCAGCCGGCACCGCGCCAGCCGCAGCAGCGGCGTGGCCAAAAGCCGGGTGCCCACGGCCGCACCGGGCCGCAGGGTGCGCTCGGTGGGCCACAGAATGCCGCAGCAGACGGTCAGCCGGCCGGCGGCGTCCAGCGCGGCCGCAAAGCTGACGGCCCACCCCCACACCCCGGCCAACACCGCTGCCCACGCCAGGCAGAACAGCGCCCCGGCCGCCCGGCTCTGCCAGAACACAAACGGAGCGGCGGCGGCCCCGGGCACAAACGCCCAGGCCAGCAGCACGGCGCGGCTGCGCCGGCCCAGGATCAGAGTCATGGTCACGGAAAAAACCTCCTTTTGGGGCGGCGGCCGCCGCGCGGGGATTGCGCTTTGCGGCGGGATGTGTTATGTTTGTTACCGGGGCCGGCCGCCTGAACCGCCGGCCGCCGGGCATAAAAAACAAACAGTACGGCCGCCGGGCAGGAAAGATCCTGCCGGGCTGGCTCGTATGTATTGTAGCAAATGCGCAATCAAAGAAAAAGGGGTTTGATGCAATGCTGGATCTTCTGAAAGCCGCCCTGTTGGGCGTGATCGAGGGCATTACTGAATGGCTGCCGGTGTCGTCCACCGGCCACATGATCCTGGTCGAACAGCTGTTAAAGCTGGATCAGCCCGAGGAGTTCATGGCCATGTTCCGGGTGGTCATCCAGCTGGGGGCCATCCTGGCGGTGGTGGTCGTGTTCTGGAACAAACTCTGGCCGTTGGGCCGTCGCCGCGACGGCAGCACGGCGCTGAAAATGCCCACCCTGCGGCTGTGGGGCAAGGTGATCATCGCCACCATCCCGGCCATGGTGCTGGGCCTGTTGCTGGACGATTGGCTGGACGCCCATTTTTACAACTATGTGACCGTGGCGGCCATGCTGATCTTGTACGGCGTGCTGTTCATCATGGTGGAAAACCAGCGCATCCAGCCCCAGACCACCCGCCTGAGCCAGATCACCCCCGCCCAGGCGCTGGTGGTGGGCCTGTGGCAGGTGCTGGCCATGATCCCCGGCACCTCGCGCAGCGGCGCCACCATCGTGGGCGGGTTGCTGCTGGGGCTTTCACGGGCGTGCGTGGCGGAGTTTACATTCTATCTGGCCATCCCGGTCATGGCGGGCGCGTCCTTTTTGAAGGTGGTCAAGTATGTGGCCGGCGGGCTGAGCTTTACCCTGCTGCAGGTGGGCGTGCTGGCCGTGGGGTGCGCCGTGGCCTTTGTGGTGAGCATTGTGGCCATCCGCTTTTTGATGAGCTATGTGCAAAAGCATGACTTCCGGTTCTTTGGCGTGTACCGCATTGCGCTGGGCGTGGTGGTGCTGATCGTGGCCGTGGCGAGCGCCGTGGCCTGAAAGCGCAAAGCCGCCTGCCGCCCCGGCCTGCAACAGCCGTCTGCGCGCCGGAATGGGGCGGGTGGCTGCCGGGCGAACACCGCGCCCGCCACCCCGGGGCGAGCAGGGAATTGTACAAAATATAATTTTTGCAAAGTAAATTACAAATTGTAAACACCATGCGGCGGCCGCAGCCCGCCCGCTGCGTCGGGGAATGGCTGCGAGAATATACCGAGCGAATAATTTGATCACAACAATACAAAACGTAAAGTGAGGAGAACCAACATGGACGCATCCACCGTATATTATACCGACTTTCGCTGCCCGGTAGGCACCAGCCTGCTGGATAAGCTGCGCCGCCTGTGCGTGGCCGCCGGCATCCGGGAGATCGACATGGACGGCAAGTTCGTTGCCATCAAGATGCACTTTGGCGAGCTGGGCAACCTGGCGTACCTGCGGCCCAACTATGCCCGCGTGGTGGCCGAGCTGGTCAAGGAGCAGGGCGGCCTGCCGTTTCTGACCGACTGCAACACCCTGTACCCGGGCAGCCGCAAAAACGCGCTGGAGCATCTGGACTGCGCCAACCTGAACGGCTTTAACCCCATGACCACCGGCTGCCAGGTCATTATTGCCGACGGCCTGCGCGGCACCGACGAGGCCGAGGTGCCCGTGCCCAACGGCGAATACTGCAAAACGGCCAAGGTGGGCCGCGCGCTGATGGACGCGGATATCCTGATCAGCCTGACCCACTTCAAGGGCCACGAGGCCACCGGCTTTGGCGGCGCCATCAAGAACATCGGCATGGGCGGCGGCAGCCGCGCGGGCAAGATGGAGCAGCACTGCTCGGGCAAGCCGGCCGTGCAGGAGGGGCTGTGCCGGGGCTGCCGCCGCTGCGCAAAAGAGTGCGGCAGCGACGCCATCACCTATGTGAACAACAAGGCGGTCATCGACTACGACAAGTGCAAGGGCTGTGGCCGGTGCATCGGCGCGTGCAGCTTTGACGCGGTGTACAACCCCAACGACAGCGCCAACGCCGAGCTGGACTGCAAAATGGCCGAGTACGCCGCCGCCCTGTGCGCGGGACGGCCCTGCTTCCACATCAGCCTGGTGCAGGACATCAGCCCCAACTGCGACTGCCACGGCGAAAACGACGCGCCCATCCTGCCGGATATCGGCATGTTTGCTAGCTTTGACCCGGTGGCGCTGGATCAGGCCTGCGCCGACGCCTGCCTGGCCGCGGCGCCGCTGCCGGGCAGCCAGCTGGCCGACAATCTGGCAAGGGACGGCTGGAATTGCCACCACGACAACTTCAAGGATTCCAACCCCAACGTGGAGTGGAAGGCTCAGCTGGAGCACGGCGAAAAGATCGGCCTGGGCAGCCGCCGTTATGTGCTGAAAAAGGTGTAAGCGGCGCGCGGCAAAACATCAAAAAACAGCAACCGGCCTGACGGGGCAAACAGCACCCGGCAGGCCGGTTTTGCTGTGCGGAGGGGCTTTCCACACATTCAACGGGTTTTTAACGGCATTTCAACTTGTTTCCCCGGGAAATAATGCCCCGCCCGGCGGGGAAGCAGGGCGCGCCGCCCCCGCAGGCGGGCCGTGCAGGCCGGGAAAAGCCGCGCCTGCGCAGGTGCAGAAAATGCACGGAACGCTCCACAGCAAAAGCCCTGCCCGCCCGGTCAGCCCGCGCTGGCGGTCTGGGTCACGGCGGTGGGGCGGGTGCCGTTCAGCGTGGTCTCAATGGCCGACTGCACAGCGCCCCAGTCGGCCGAGCCGTAGTTTTCGCGGCGGTTGGGGCTGCCCGCGTCGTGCAGCTGGCCCCGGTTTTGGGGCACGCTGCGCACCATGCTGTCGCAAAAGCGGGAAATGCCGGGCCAGTTTTCGCGGAAATTGTCGCCGGTGGCGCGGTCGTTGGCGTCCAGCCAGTCCTGCACCTGGGCGGCCAGCTCGGTGCGGTCCTGGCCGGCGGCGTCGTTGTCCTCGCCCCAGTCCAGCAGGGCGGACGCCGCCGTGGCCTGGTTCAGCGTGCCGCCTGCAGTGCTGCCCCAGCCGGTGCTGCGGGTCAGCGCCGCGTGCAGAGCGTCGAAATCGGGCGTGATTTGGGTTGTGGTTGCCATAGTGATCTCCTCCTGATGGTGGAATGGATAAAGGCGGGCAGGCCGCGGCGGTGTTGCGCATTGCCGTGCCGGGGCTTATAATGGGGGCAGAGCCGTGCCGCGGGCCGTAAGCGCGTTGCCCGGCCCCGCGCAGAAAGGGCCGCCCGGCGCGCCCGTGTGCACAAGAAAAGGAGAGCGTTTTCCATGCAGCAGAATGTGATTGAAGGTCTATTTGCGTTTTTGGACGCGGGCGTCAGCCCGTTCCATGCGGTCGCCGCGGCCGAGAGGCTGCTGTGCGCCGCCGGCTTCAGCCGGCTGGAAGAGGGCGCGGCCTGGCAGCTGGCCCCGGGCGGGCGGTATTACACCACCCGCAACCAGTCCAGCATTGTGGCCTGGCGCATGCCGCCAGACGGCGCCCTGACCGGCTGGCACGCCGCCGCAAGCCACAGCGACGCCCCGGCCTGGCGGCTGAAGAACACCGCCTGCGCTGATAAATACTATGCAAAGGCTGCCGTGGAAGGTTACGGCGGCATGATCATGTCCTCCTGGCTGGACCGGCCGCTGTCGGTGGCGGGGCGGGTGCTGGTGCGCACGCCCGACGGCGTAAAAAGCCGCCTGATCGCCCCCGACCGGGCGTTGCTGTGCATCCCCAGCCAGGCCATCCACCAGAACCGGGGCGTCAACGACGGGTACAAATTCAACCCCCAGGTGGACCTGCAGCCTGTGTACGGCATGGCCGGGGCCGACCTGGCCGACGTGCTGACGGCCGAGGCCGCCGTGTGCCCCCGGGCCGATGTGCTCAGCTATGACCTGGTGCTGTGCGTGCGCCAGCAGGCCGTGCGGGTGGGGCTGCATGGCGAATGGTTCATGGCGCCCCGCAGCGGCGCTCGGGAGTGCGCCTACCCCACGCGGCGGGGCGGTGGGGGCGGCCGCGGCGAAGGGCCGGGCCGGGG
>CAMFSB010000014.1 GCA_945982465.1 uncultured Faecalibacterium sp.
GCCAGCCACTGTATGGAGGACATCGACAAGGAGTTCATCCGCAACGTGGCCCCCGGCGACATCATGGTGGGCGGCTGGAACTTCGGCTGCGGCTCCTCGCGTGAGCACGCGCCGCGGGCCATCAAGTGCAGCGGCATCTCCTGCGTGATCGCCAAGAGCTTTGCCCGCATCTTCTACCGCAACAGCATCAACATTGGCCTGCCCATCCTGGAATGCGAGGCTGCCGCTGACGCCATCGCGGCGGGCGACCGGGTCAGCGTGAACTTTGACACCGGCGTGATCACCGACGAAACCACCGGCGCTTCGTTCCAGGCGGAGCCGTTTCCTCCGTTTATCCAGGAGATCATCGCCGCGGGCGGCCTGATGAACTCGATTCAGAAAAAGGGCTGATCTTCGCCCCGATCTTTCCACATAGAAGAGAAACAAAACATAAGAATATTGATGATAAAACAGGCGACAGCTCCATGCCTGTTATTCAATAACTGACGGTGCGTGTGCTGGATAAGGTAGCCGAACAATACGGCCACACGTTCCATTACACCGCCGCTGCCATGGGCGGTGAGGCTATTGACAAGTACGGCGACCCGCTGCCCCAGCACGAACTGGATAAGTGCCTGGCGGCGGACTCCGTGCTGCTGGGCGCGGTGGGCGGCCCCAAGTGGGAGGGTCTGCCCGGTGACCAGCGGCCCGAAAAAGGCCTTTTGCGCCTGCGCGCCGGCATGGGGCTGTATTCCAACAACCGCCCGGCCAAGATCTGGCCGCAGCTGGCCCCGGCCAGCCCGCTCAAACCCGAGATCGTGGCGCAGGGCATCGATTTTATCATCGTGCGCGAGCTGATCGGCGGCGTGTACTTTGGTAAACACGAGACCGTTACGCTGGAAAACGGCGAACGGCAGGCCGTGGATTCCATGCCCTATGCCGAGCACGAGATCGAGCGCATCGGCCGCATCGGCTTTGAAACGGCCCAAAAGCGCCGCAAAAAGCTGTGCTGCGTGGACAAGGCGAACGTTTTGGACACCAGCCGGCTGTGGCGCAGCGTGATGCACCGCCTGCAGGCCGAGTACCCGGACGTGGAGTACAGCGAAATGTTCGTGGACAACTGCGCCATGCAGATCGTAAAGAACCCCAGCCAGTTTGACGTGATCGTCACCGAAAACATGTTCGGCGACATTCTTTCGGACGAAGCGTCCATGATCACCGGTTCCATCGGCATGATCCCGTCCTCGTCGCTGGGCGAGGGTACCCGCGGCCTGTACGAGCCGATCCACGGCTCGGCCCCGGACATTGCCGGCAAGGACATTGTAAACCCCACCGCCTGCATCCTCTCGGCGGCCATGATGCTGCGCTACAGCTTCGGCATGGCTGAGGAAGCCGATGCCATCGAACGCGCGGTGAACAACGTGCTGGACAAGGGCCTGCGCACCGCCGACAACATGAGCGAGGGCTGCACCTGCCTGGGCTGCACCGCCATGGGCGACGCGATCCTGGTGGAGCTGTGAGCCGCAGCGCCGGGCTGACCGGTACTCTCCCTGTAGATTGCATCCAAAAACAGGCCGCCCGGCTTTGGGCGGCCTGTTTTTTGGATGGATCGCTGTTTTGGCGGCGGTTTCAACGGCAAGCGCGAGCGGGCCGCCTGCCGGTTTAGCCCCGGTTTGCTGCGCAGGCCCCGCACCTTGCCGGCAGGCTGGCCTGTTTTGCCCATGCGGGCAGCACCGCGCGCCTGTTCTCGCTTCGTTTACTCGTGCAGGGCACGTTCCGCCGCCAGGGCGTTCCGCTTGCGTCGGATGGTGCGGAGGCCGCGGAGGAACAGGTACAGCAGCAAAATCTCCACCGCCGCGCCCGCCCGCAGGAGCATCTCCTGCGGGAAGCGCGCCAGCATGGCCGCCACATTGCACAGGTTGGCCGCCAGCATCACCGTCAGCGCCACCAGCAACCAGTAAATCCGTTCCAGGTGTCGGATGCGGGAATCCAGGTCCGAAAACAGATCGAACCCGCCCTCGCCCGCCTTTTTGCGGAAATAGGCCCACCGCAGCACGCTGCCCAGGTATTCGGCCCCGGTGCTCTCCACAAATTCGATGTAATCGCGGCCGCGGGCGGTACAGGGCAGGGCGTCCAGCAGTTCCAGCCGCACGATATACGCCCCGGGCGCGCACGGCTCAAACTCGTAGGCCGCATAGCCCACGCCGGCCAGCGCATGGCCCTGCCGGGCCATTTCGGCCAGCCAGGCTTCCTCTTCGTCGGCCTGCCAGGCCCAGAACCACTTGTACACCTTCTTGTTCACGCCTGCCCCTCCTGTTCCGTGCCGCGCAGCACACGTTCGCCGTTGGCCGCCAGCTCCTGCAGACGGCGCAGCTCGGCCTGCGCCGCGCGCAGGCCCTCCGCTGTGAGCCGGTACTGCTTTTTGCCGCGGCTGCCCTCGCCGGGCAAGGCCACGATCCAGCCTTTTTCGCACAGGCTGTTCAGCGCGCCGTACAGCGTGCCCGCCGCCAGCCGCACCCGCCCGCCGGACATCTGCTCCACCCGCTGCATAATGCCGTAGCCGTGCAGCGGCGTTTGCAGCGAAAGCAGGATATAATAGACCGCTTCGGTCAGGGCTGTGCTTTCACCCATGCCGTTCTCCCCTTTTTGCGCACGGCGGCCCGTGCCGTGCAGATTTCGTCGTCCGATATATCGTCGCACGATATATCGTCAGCCACACTATATCACCTGCCGCAGAACGTGTCAAGCGAGGGCGCGCGCCGGCCCTCTTTTTTGTCATTTTGCCGTTTTTTTCATAGCCTCTTGCACTTTTCGCACAAAGGTGTAAACTGAAACCTGTTGTGTAAGGCGGCGCGCCGGGCGCCGCTTTGATCTGGCACAACCCGGCAATTTGCTGCCCCGCCCGCAAAGGAGAATGTACATGTCCGCTTTGATCGAAAAACATCCGCAGGCCGCCGGCGCTCTGCTCACCGCCCTGGGCGGCATTGGCTGGGGCGTTTCCGGCACCTGCGGCCAGTATCTGTTTACCCAAAAGGGCGTGACCAGCTTTTGGCTGGTGCCGCTGCGCCTGCTGCTGGCGGGCATCCTGCTTTTGAGCTGGGAGGCATTTAAAAACCCCAAGCAGCTGCTGGGCCCCTGGCGCAGCAAAGAGGACCGCAGCCAGCTGTTGATCTACGGTCTGGCAGGCATTACGCTATGCCAGCTTTCGTATTTCGGCACCATCCAGCTTTCAACGGCGGGGGTGGCCACCATTCTGCAAAGCCTGAGCCCGGTGTTCATCCTGCTGTACACCTGCCGCGCTGTGCGCCGCCGCCCCGCCGCGCGCGAGGTGGGCAGCATTGTGCTGGCGCTGGCCGGCGTGTGCCTGATTGCCACCCACGGCCGGCTGAACGACCTGGCCGTGTCGCCCCAGGCTCTGGCGGTGGGCACGCTTTCGGCCTTTACCGTAATGATCTACAACGTGCGGCCGGCCTGGTTTTTGCGCCGGTGGCCCGCGCCGCTGCTGCAGGGCTGGAGCTTTTTGATGGGCGGCTTGCTGCTGTGCGCAGTGTTCCGCCCGTGGCAGTACCCGGTTGCGCTGGACGCGGGCGTGCTGGCGGGTCTGGCCGGCGTGATCCTGCTGGGCAACCTGATCGCCTTTAACTGCTACATGACCGGCGTGCGGCTGATCGGCCCGGGCAAGGGCATTTTGTACGGCTTTTCCGAGCCGGTGGCGGCAGCTGTCTGCTCGTCGGTATGGCTGGGCGCGCCTTTTACCGGCTGGGACGCGGCCGGTTTCGCGTGCATTTTCCTCACGCTGGCACTGCTCAACGCCCCGGCGCGCCGCGCCCGTGCAGAGCAGCCCGCCCGCCAGACGGGCTGAACGCCGATGTTTCTCCCCAGTCGCGGTATGAATATCTTTCATTTGACAAATTACTTTCGTTTGTCTTATACTTATCGCACTGACTGCCGGTCAACGTGCGAAGGGGCGCCCCGTCTTTCCGCCGCTTTCTGCGGCCCGAAAGGCGGGGCTTTTTTGTGCGTTCGGGGCCGGCCTATCTGGAGGGAAATGATATGCTGACACTGGATAAAGTATACCACGCGGCGTTTGTGCTGAAGGATGTGGCCCGCCGCACGGACCTGATCGCCGCGCCCCATCTTTCGGCCCGGAACCAGCTGTACCTGAAAACCGAAAACCTGCAGGTGACCGGCAGCTTCAAGGTGCGCGGCGCGTACTACAAGATCAGCCAGCTTTCGGCCGAGGAGCGCGCGCGCGGCGTGATCGCATGTAGCGCGGGCAACCACGCCCAGGGCGTGGCCCTGGCCGCCACCCGCATGGGTATCAGGAGCATTGTGTGCATGCCGGACGGCGCGCCCATCATGAAGGTGGAAAATACCAAAAATCTGGGCGCCGAGGTGTGCCTGGTGACCGGCACCTACGATGACGCCCACGACAAGGCCGTGGAGCTGCAGCAGCAGACCGGCATGACCTTTATTCATCCGTATGATGACGAGCAGGTGATCGCCGGGCAGGGCACCATCGGGCTGGAGATCCTGGATCAGCTGCCCGAGGTGGACGCTGTGGTGGTGCCGGTGGGCGGCGGCGGCCTGATCTCGGGCGTGGCGTTTGCCATCAAGAGCCTGCGGCCCGACGTAAAGGTGTACGGCGTGCAGGCGGCCGGCGCGGCCAGCATGTTCAACGCCAAGCGCGACCACAAATACGAAACGCTGGACAGTGTTTCCACCTTTGCCGACGGCATCGCGGTCAAGACCCCCGGCCAGACCACCTTTGAAATGGTGGAGCAGTATGTGGACGATATTGTGACCGTGAGCGAGGATGAGATCGCCGCCGCGATCCTGTCGCTGATGGAAAACCAGAAGCTGGTGGCCGAAGGCGCAGGCGCGGTGCCCGTGGCGGCCGCCCTGTTCGGCAAGCTGCCGCTGGAGGGCAAAAAGGTGGTGTGCCTGATCTCGGGCGGCAACATCGACGTAAACATTCTGTCGCGCGTGATCACCCGCGGCCTGGTAATGAGCGGCCGCAAGGCCAACCTGACCATCGCGCTGGAGGACAAGCCCGGCCAGTTGACCCAGGTATCGGCCATTGTGGCCCGGTGCGGCGGCAACGTGGTGTCGGTGCAGTACGACGGCAGCGACCCCAACATGGCCATTTCCAGCTGCTTTTTAAAGCTGGCGCTGGAAACCCGCGACCTGGCGCAGATCGAGCAGATCCGCGCCGAGCTGACCAAAGCCGGCTTCGTGCTGGTGTCGGAGCGCGTATAAAGCGCGCCGGGCGCACTGCGCGGCCTGTTTTTCCGGCTGCGCCCTGCGCGCAGCGCTTTTACCATACAGGAAAGGACTTGAAATAATGAATGTGATCTCCACTGCCAATGCCCCCGCCGCCATCGGCCCGTATTCCCAGGCGCTGGATCTGGGCGATCTGGTGTTTGTATCGGGCCAGCTGCCCGTTGACCCCGCCACCGGCGCCATGCCCGAGACCGTGGAAGCCCAGGCTGCCCAAAGCCTGGCAAACCTGCGGGCCATTCTGGCCCAGGCCGGCCTGACCATGGCCAACGTGGTCAAGACCGTGATCTTCCTGGCCGACATCAACGACTTTGCGGCCGTAAACGCCGTGTACGCCCAGGCGTTTGCCCAACCCTACCCTGCCCGCAGCTGCGTGCAGGTGGCGGCCATCCCCAAAGGGGCAAAGCTGGAGATCGAGTGCATTGCCAAACGGGCGTAAGGCCGGCTTTGGCACAGGCACATTTTGCCCGGCCCGGGCAGCGGTTCCGGGTGCTCGGCGCCGCCGTGGCGCCGCACCTTGCCTAGCGGCATGCGCGGCGGCAGTCACAGGCATTCCAGATACTCCACCATCTGGGCAAATGTGCCCCGCGCGCCCTGCCAGGGCCGCTCAGCGCAGGGGATGAGGCAGTCGGTGACCAGCCACCCCTGCAGCCCGGCCGCTGCCGCGGCGGCCATATCCTCGTTTTCGTCGTTGCCGATCATCAGGCAGCGCTGCGGCTGCAGCCCCAGCCGCTGGCAGATCGAACGGTAATAGGCCGGGTTCGGCTTGCAAAAGCGCTCGTTCTCGTAAGAGGTGACCAGGTCAAAATTCTCCGGCGCAAGGCCCACCCAGCTCATGCGGGTAGCCTGGCCGTTTGCCGGGAACAACGGGTTCGTGGCCAGCACCACACGGTCCGCTTTCTGCCGGGCCAGCGCCACGGCGTGCACGGCCAGCGGGTTTTCGCGGGTATAGGCCCGGGCATTGTGGAACCGGCCGCTGTAAAACGCGGCCGATTCGGCTTTTACTGCTTCCAGATCCACCTCGGGCGCGCGGGCCGCAAACACCTGCCAGAACACTTCCTCGTTGGTGCGGCTGCCGTCGTTTTGCACCATGGCGCCCACGCCCGCCCACAGGCTGCTCACCAGCTGGTCGGGCGTCAGGCCGTAGGGGCACAGCACAGCGGCCAGCTCGCTGAAATATCCCTTTACAAACTGTTGTTCGTCCATCGGCACCAGCGTGCCGTCCATATCAAATAAAATCGCGTCAAACCGATTCATTGCAAGTTTCTCTCTTTCGGGGCGGGATGCGCCCATTTTTGAAAAAAACTGTACCACATCCGCCGCAAAACCTCAAGCCGCGCAGGCGGATTTTACTCATAATCCACATTTCTCTCACATACCCTTGTAGCAAGGTACGGGGCCGCACACGCCCCGCTGGGGAGGAATGGGCATGAAAGGCAACCCCGAGGAACGGGCCATCCTGCTGGGTGAATACATCGCCGCGCACAACGCCACTGTGCGCAGCGCGGCAGCCGCATTCGGTATTTCCAAATCAACGGTACATAAAGACGTGTCGACCCGGCTGCGGCGGCAGAACCCCGCCCTTTGGGCACAGGTCCAGGCCATCCTGGCCAAAAACAAGGCCGAACGGCATCTGCGCGGCGGGGCCGCCACCAAGGCCAAATACCAAAAGCTCCGATGAACACAGCAAAGCAGGGGCCGCAGAGCAAGCTGCTCTGCGGCCCCTGCTTTGTGTGCGGCCGGCTTTTTCACATGCGGGATGCGATGTCCACGATCATTTTATCCAGCTTTTCCACGGTCTGCTCCGCGCCGCGGGCCAGCTTTTTGGCCGTGCGCTTTATCTCGCGCTTATTCTGGCTGGCCAGGTACATGCCGGCGGCCCCGGCGGCCGCGCCGGCGGCCAGGCCCATCATCACGCCGGAAGCGGCCGCGTGTTTTTCGTGCATCATGGAATACCTCCTTTTGCAGTTACAGGCTGCTGTTTACAGCTTTTCCCGCAGATGCGGGATTATGCGTCTTTTTTTACCGGCTTTTTTGTGGTAAAATAGCTGCATGGCCGCTGCCGCCTGCATTTTCCGGCAGCATCCGCCCTTTTGGGGGCTTATCCAAGGAGGAACCTGTTTGCTGAAACCCACACGTCCCAAAACCATTTTGTGCATTCACGATCTTTCCGGCGCGGGCCGGTGCAGTCTGGCGGTGATCCTGCCGGTGCTGGCGGCCATGGGCTGCCAGCCGGTGGCGCTGCCCACGGTGGTGCTGTCCACCCACACCGGCGGGCTGGGCGAGCCGGCCCGGCTGGACGGCGCCGCTTACGGCCGCGCCGCGCTGGAGCATTACGCCGCCTTGGGCATGGCCTTTGACGGCATTTACACCGGCTATCTGGGCGGCACCGACCAGCTGGCCCTGGCCGAGCGGGCCTTTGCCCTGTGGCCGGCGGCCTACAAGATCGTTGACCCTGTGATGGGCGACAACGGCCGGCCGTATTCCACCGTAACGCCGGAACTGTGCGCCGGCATCCGCGCGCTGTGCCAAAAGGCCGACCTGATCCTGCCCAACTACACCGAAGCCGCCCTGCTTTTGCAGCGTGACATGCCCGACTGCGCCGCCCCGCTGGACGAAGCAGCCGCCCTGGCGCTGGCGGCAGACACCGCGGCGCTGGCCCCCATCGTTGTGGTGACCGGCCTGCCCATGGGCAAGTACATCGCCTGCGCCGGCGGCGGGCGCGAACGTTTTGTGCAGAAAAAGCTGCGCATCGACCGCAGTTTCCCCGGCACCGGCGATCTGTTCGGCGCCATTGTGACCGGCGCTTTGATGCACGGCAACGCCCTTTCGGCCGCGGCCGACGCGGCGGCCGAATTTGTGGCATCCTCTATCCTTGCCACCCCCGCCGACGCCGACAGCCGGCTGGGCGTGTGGTTTGAGCCGCTTTTGGGCCGGCTGATCCCCCCTGCGGCGGACCAGCTCTGACCGCCGCCCCTGTTTGGGAAGAAGGTGAAACGCTGACTGCAATGGAGCAAAAACCGACACTGAACATCGTTTTGGTGGAGCCGCGCATCCCCCAGAACACCGGCAACGTGGCGCGCACCTGCGCGTGCACCGGCTGCCGGCTGCATCTGGTGGGGCCGATGGGCTTTGCCATCGACGATAAAAAACTCAAGCATGCCGGGCTGGACTACTGGCATTATCTCGACATATCCTATTACGACAGTCTGGAGGAATTTCTGGCCAAAAACAGCGGCCCGTATTTCTTCTTTACCACAAAGGCCCCGCGCCGCTACACCGACGTAGCTTACCCGGACGGCGCATACATTGTTTTCGGCCGTGAGGACGCGGGCCTGCCGGAAAAACTTTTGTACGAGCACCCCGAAAGCTGCGTGCGCCTGCCCATGCGGGAGGGCTGCCGCAGCCTGAACCTGTCCAACACGGTGGCCATTGGCGTATACGAGGTGCTGCGCCAATGGGACTTCCCCGAGCTGCTGGATCACGGCCACCTGCGCGACTATGAATGGAAATGAGGCGAAACGTTTGAAAAAGATTGCGATCCTGACCGACTCTTCCTGCGATATCCCCCAGGAAATCGCCGATAAATACGGCATCGACATGATGAACTTCCACATCACGCTGGATGGGAAGGACTACCTGGACCGGGAGAGTTTCACCTTCGATGAATTTTACAATATGCTGCGCAAAGCCGAGGGCGTGCCCTCCACGGCGGCGATCACGCCCATCCAGTTCTGCGAAAAATACTGCGAGTATGTGGATAAAGGCTATACCGACGTGATCCATGTGCCCATCAACCGCAGCGGCAGCTCCACCTACGACAACGCCCTGATGGCGCAGGATCTGCTGCGGGAGGAACGGCCCGAGCATCACCTGCGCATCCACCTGATCGACTCGCACACCTACTCCATGTCGTTCGGCTGGTATCTGTGCGAAATGGCCCGCAAGCTGCGCAATGGCGGCGAGATCGCCCCGCTGGTGGATGAGTTTGAGCAGGCAATGAGCCGCGTCGAGATCATCCTTGGCCCCTACAGCCTGAAGCAGATGAAAAAGAGCGGCCGGATCTCGGCAGCAGCGGCCTTTGCGGGCGAGCTGCTGGGCCTGCGCCCCATCATCACGCTGATCGACGGCAAGACCAAGGTGGAAAACAAGGTGCGCGGCGACGACAAGGTGGTGCCCGCCATGGTGGAGCTGGCCAAAAAACGCACCCAGGGCCTGGGCGAAGTGGAATATCTGGTGGGTTACACCGACGTGCGGCAGGTGAACGACCTGGTCAAGCTGTGCCGCAAGGAGTTCGGCCACGACCCCATCAATGTGTTCAAGCTGGGCGGCGTGATCGCGGCCAACACCGGCCCCGACGCCCTTGCACTGGTATACCTGGGCACGCCGCGCGCATAACGGCCGGCAGCTGGCTCAAACACGCATTTTTGGCGGTCTGCCCTTGCGGCAGGCCGCTTTTTTTGCTATACTGACAAACGCCGTTTTGCGGCAAAAGAGCAACTTAGGATTTTAGGCTCATCCCGTCTGCGCTCGAAGGCAGGCGGGGTACAAACCCTGCGGGCCTGGCGGTGCCGCAGAGGTCAAAATCTATCCGCCGGAGTATTGTATGCAGACTAAAAAACTTGTTCGCTGTGCACTGATCGCCGCTGTCTATGCGGCGCTGTGCCTGGTTTTGCAGCCCTTTTCCTACGGGGCGGTGCAGGTGCGCGTGGCCGAAATGCTGTGCCTGCTGCCGGTGTTCGGCCCCGACTACATCGTGGGCGTAACGTTGGGCTGCTTTTTGGCCAACCTGTTGGGCACCGCCATGGGCACCACCGTGGCTGTGGACATTGTGTTCGGCACGGCGGCCACGCTACTGGCCTGCCTGTGCACCTACAAGCTGCGCGGCGTGCGCACCAAAGGGCTGGCGCTGGCGGCTTCGCTGCCGCCAGTGGTGTTCAACGCCGTGATCGTGGGCGCGGAGATCTCGATCTTCTTTACCGACGGGGCGGCGACCGCCCCGGTGGTGCTGTTCAACATGCTGACGGTGGGCTTGGGCGAAGTGGTCAGCTGCTGCGTTCTGGGCGTGGCGCTGGTGCGCCTGATCGAAGCTACACCGCGGCTGCGCGGGCTGTTCGCCGCCTGAGCACCGCCCCGCCTGTATGCCGGAAAGGAGGCCGTTTTATGGCGCAGATCCAAACCGTTTTGTGGGACTGGAACGGCACGCTGCTGGATGACCGGGATGTTTCGCTGGCCTGCCTGAACGGCCTTCTGGAGGAGTTCGGCTATCCGCAGCGGTACGACCTGGCGGCATATCAGGAAATTTTCGGCTTCCCCATTGAGGAATATTACCTCCGGGCGGGGTTCGACTTTACCCGCCACCCTTACCCGATGCTGGCCCAGCGGTACATGCAGCGGTATATCCCCGGCGCCGGCGGCTGCGGCCCCATGGCCGGCGCGGCCGAAACGCTGGCTGCTTTGCGCCGGCAGGGGCTGCGGCAGGTGATCCTTTCGGTTTCGCGGCGCGATACCCTGATCGAGCAGGTGACCGCCCGCGGTCTGGCAGGCTATTTTGATGAGTTGCTCGGCCTGGCAGACATTTACGGAAAAAGCAAGGTGCAGATCGGCCGCGACAGGATGGCGCGCACCGGCGACCACCCCGCCGCGCCGGTGACGATCGGCGACACGCTGCACGACGCCGAGGTCGCGGCAGCGCTGGGCGTGCGGTGTATCCTGTTCACCGGCGGCCACCAGAGCCGCGCCCGGCTGCAAACGGCGCTCTGCCCGCTGGCCGACCGTTTAGCGCAGATCCCGGCCCTGCTGGCCGCGCTGCCCCGCTGACCCCCCAAAAAAAGCACAAGACCCCGCGCCCGGCACACTCCCGGGCGCGGGGCTTTTTTGCCGCGCGCAGGCTCGCCCGCCCCGCCGGATGGGCCGCGGCAAATTTACAAAAAATTCACCGGGCGGTCAAAGCCAGAATTTGACAGGCTTCTGCCGTGTGTAGTATGATACTATTATATGGATACTGGGTTTGTGTGCCCGTACCCCCGGCAGATCCAACAGCGATGCTGTTTGCAAGCATAGAGCAATCACAAAAAACAATGAGGTGGAACGATATGTCCCTTGCTGAAAAGCTGTTCGGAACCTTTTCCGACCGCGAACTGAAAAAGATCAACCCCATCGCAAAAAAGGTGATGGAGCTGGAGCCGAAATACCAGTCAATGACCGATGACGAGCTGAAAGCCCAGACCCCCGCGCTCAAAGCGCGGCTGGCCGCGGGCGAAACGCTGGACGACATTTTGCCCGATGCCTTTGCCGTGTGCCGCGAGGCGGCCTGGCGCGTGCTGGGCATGAAGCATTTTGAAGTGCAGGTCAAGGGCGGCATCGCGCTGCACCGCGCCTGCATTGCCGAGATGCAGACCGGCGAGGGCAAAACGCTGGTGGCCACGCTGCCGGTGTACCTGAACGCGCTGACCGGCGAGGGCGTGCATGTGGTGACGGTGAACGACTACCTGGCCCGCCGCGACAGCGAATGGATGGGCAAGTTGTACCGCTGGCTGGGCCTGTCGGTGGGTTTGATCGTACAGGGGCTTTCGGGCGATGCGCGCCGGGCCGCCTACAACGCCGACGTGACCTACGGCACCAACAACGAGTTCGGCTTTGACTACCTGCGCGACAACATGGTGACCTACAAGGCCAACATGGTGCAGCGCGGCCACGCCTTTGCCATTGTGGACGAGGTAGACTCGATTTTGATCGACGAGGCCCGCACCCCGCTGATCATCAGCGGCCGGGGCGAGGATTCCTCCAGCCTGTACACCCAGGCCGACCGGTTTGCCCGCACCCTGCGCAAGAGCGTTGTGGTCGAACTGGAAAACAAGGTCTCGGCCGACGAGCAGGCCGACGGCGACTACATCGTGGACGAAAAGCACAAAAGCTGCACCCTGACCGCCAGCGGCATCAAAAAGGCGGAGGACTACTTCAAGGTCGAAAATCTGTTTGCCACCGAGAATATGGCCCTGGCCCACCACATCGAGCAGGCTATCAAGGCCCACGGCGTGATGAAGCGCGACATCGACTATGTGGTGCGCGACGGCGAAGTAATCATCGTGGACGAGTTTACCGGCCGTTTGATGATCGGCCGCCGGTACAACGAGGGCCTGCACCAGGCCATCGAGGCCAAGGAGGGCGTGAAGATCGCCGCCGAAAGCAAGACCCTGGCGACCATCACCTTCCAGAATTATTTCCGCATGTACAAAAAGCTGGCGGGCATGACCGGCACCGCCCGCACCGAGGCCGCCGAGTTTACCGAGATCTATGGGCTGAACATCGTCACCGTGCCCACCAACCGCCCCAACGTCCGCAAGGACCTGCCTGACGCGGTGTATAAAACCGCGAACGGCAAATACAACGCGGTCATCCAGCAGGTGCTGGAATGCCACGCCAAGGGCCAGCCCGTGCTGGTGGGCACCGTCAGCGTGGAAAAGAGCGAGCTGCTGGCAAAGCTTTTGCAAAAGCACACCCGCGATTTCAACGTGCTGAATGCCAAAAACCACGAGCGCGAGGCTGAGATCGTGGCGCAGGCCGGCAAAAAGGGCGCCATCACCATCGCCACCAACATGGCCGGCCGTGGTACCGACATCATGCTGGGCGGCAACGCCGAGAACATGGCCAAGGCGCAGCAGCGCAAGGAGCATTTTGCCGAAAACCTGCTGTGCCCCGAAAACCCCAAGGACGCCCTGCCCGCCGATGTGGAACGGCTGATGATCGAAGCCAACGGTCACGGCGACACCGACGATGCCCACATTCTGGCGGCCCGCGCCCGCTTTGACGCGCTGTACGCCAAGTACCGGCAGGAGATCTCCGCCGAAGCCGAGCAGGTGCGCGCGGCAGGCGGCCTGTTCATCATTGGCACCGAGCGCCACGAGAGCCGCCGCATCGACAACCAGCTGCGCGGCCGTGCCGGCCGCCAGGGCGACCCGGGCGCATCGCGGTTCTTCCTGAGCCTGGAGGACGACCTGATGCGGCTGTTCGGCGGCGACCGGGTGCAGGGCCTGATGAACACGCTGGGGCTGGAGGAGGATATGCCCATCGAGAACCGCATGATCACCTCCACCATCGAAAGCGCCCAGAAAAAGCTGGAGGGCCGCAACTTCGAGATCCGCAAAAACGTGCTGCAGTACGACGACGTGATGAACCAGCAGCGCGAAATCATTTACGGCCAGCGCCGCAAAGTTCTGGACGGCGAGGATTTGAGCGCCAGCATGCACGACATGCTGCGCGAGAACATCAAGGGCAGCTGCGAACAGTTCCTTTCGGGCGATGTGGCCGAGGAATGGGACTTA
>CAMFSB010000015.1 GCA_945982465.1 uncultured Faecalibacterium sp.
GTTCGTGCTGATAGTCGCGCCCAACAGGGCGCAGGTCGCCGTCACCGGTTACGAGGCGGACGCGCGGGATTACATTGTCAAACCGGTACGGTACGGCCCGCTGTGTGCAAAGCTGGACCGGGCGGTGACCCGGTGCAAAGCGGCCCTGGAGGCAGTGACTATCCCCCAGCCCGGCGGCAGCAAGCGGCTGCTGCTGCGGGAGATCCTGTACATTGAAGTAAACGGCCACAAGCTGACCTACCACACCGAACGGGGCGTGTTTGAGGGCAGCGGGACCCTGCAGGAAATGGAAGACCACCTGCAGAGCAAGGGCTTTCTGCGCTGCAACAAATGCTATCTGGTAAATCAGTGCCAGGTGCGGGGATTGCAGGGCAGCGATTTGTTCCTCGCCAACGGCGAAACGCTGCAGATCAGCCGTCTGCGGCGAAAAGCCCTGCTGGAAAAGATGGCCGAGAATATTGGAAATGACGTGGTGTTATGAGCGCTGTACAGGATTTTATGGAAACCTACGGGTTTGCGATGGAGTATGCACTGACGGCGGTGCTTCTCATCGGCCGGCTGGAGCGCCGGGGCCGCGCCGTGCCGCGGTTTGCGCTGGCGCTGGCATTGCTGGCGGGCTGCTCGGCGTTCTGGAAGCCGATGCCGGAGCACGTGCTCGCGCAGACGTGCCGGACGCTCAGCTTCTGGACTGTCATTGCCGCAGGTATCTGGCTGTGCTGCCGGGTGCCGCTGGTATGGGCGGCCTTTTATGCCACGGCGGGGGGCACCATCCAGCATATTGCCTTCCGGGGCGCCAAGCTGCTGCAGCAGGGGGTGTTCATGCTCACCGGTAATGCGCCGCTGGCATGGGGCTGGCTGTACGCCCCGTTTTTTCTGCTGATCTGCATGCCGGCCGCCTTGTGGGCGCGCCGCCGCCTGTGGAACCAGGGCTCCCGCCCGCTGCCGGGTACCACCGTGCTTATGCTGCTGGTGGGGATGCAGATCATGCTGAATCTGTTTGTCAACCTGTTCAACGTGTACGGCTCGCAGGCCGGCCCGGATGTGTTTACCATTTACAGCGTGTTTGACTTGATCACCAGCCTGTTTTTGCTGATGCTGATCTGCGAGGTGGTGGATAAAAACAACGCCGAATACGACAACGCTGTGCTGCAGCAGATGATGGAGCGACAGCGCCAGCAGCTGGAAATGTCCCGCGACACGGTAGAGCTGATCAACATCAAATGCCACGACATCAAAAAACAGCTGTCCAGTCTGGGCGGCAGCGTGCCGCAGCAGGAGCTGAACGAGCTGAAACGGGCAATGGAGATCTACGACACCAAGGTGGACACCGGCTGCGAAGCGCTGGATGTTCTGCTGGCCGAGCGCATGCTGCTGTGCCGCAGCCGCCATATCCAGCTTGACTACATGGTGGACGGCAGGCGGCTGAATTTTCTGCATTCCGGCGAAGTGTACTCCCTGTTCGGCAACGCACTGGATAATGCCATCGAAGCGGTCAGCGCCCTGCCGGACGAGGAGAAGCGGTACATCAGCCTGCAGGTGCTGCCCGGCTGCGGCGGGCTGAGCATCCGGGTGGAAAACTACACCGATCACCCGGTCGAAGCCGACCCGGCCGGCGGGCTGCCCAGAACGACCAAGGCGGACTGCCGCGAGCACGGGTTCGGCATGAAAAGCATGCAACGCATGGCGGAGAAGTACGGCGGGTCGCTGTCGTACCAGTTGCACAACGGCCTTTTTACGCTGACGGTGTTGTTCCCGGGGGATGTGCAGACGGCCGCCCGGACCTCTGCCACGACAGTTTGAGCAGAAAAAATGACAGTTCAGGGGAAAACGGTTGTCTGATTACCCAAAAACATTTATCATTCCGGCAGAGTTTAAGACACTCTGCCGGTTTTGCTGTCCGCGCATTCCGGCAGAGTTTAAGACACTCTGCCGGTTTTGCTGTCCGCGGCTTCCTCGCCCCGGCGGATAACGGGGCCGGCAAGAAAAAGGAGGAGTACCATGTTGAAAAAAACCAATCTATGGCGTGGGTTTGCACTGGTATGCGCGCTGCTGACGGCCGTATCCATGATGGCAGGCAGCATCCTGGAAACCTACCGCACCTCGGTGGACGCGTTTTTCGGAACGCGCAGTACCATCACAGTGACGGAAGCCTCGGACAATGAAGAGGACGCCTGGAACTATCAGTCCAAATTCCAGACCGCGCAGCAGGCCTCCGAGGGTTTCCGGGATTTTGCCATCCGCGCCTCGCAGGAGACGTTTGCCCTGCTGAAAAACGATAATGACGCCCTGCCGCTGAGCAGCGATGCCAAAATCACCATGCTGGGCATCCGCAGCTACGCGCCCGTGTACGGCAACAACGGCGGCAGCGTGCCGGACGGCAAATCCACCGTCCAGATCTTTGACGCATTCACCGAGCGCGGCTTCCGGCTGAACCCTGAGACTCTGGCCGCGTATGAGGCGTTCTTCGCGGATAAGTCCTGGACCACGCCCCAGTTCGGCGGCGGCATCCTGCCCTCTTACGCTGAGGTCACGTCCTACAGCGACCCCTGTGAGCTGACCATGGACGAGCTGACCGCGCTGAACCCCAATTTCACCAGCGCATACAGCGAGTACAGCGACGCGGCCATCGTGGTGGTGGGCCGTGTCGGCGGCGAGGGCGGCAACGGCTATTATCCCGGCGAGGCGGGTCTGGCCGAGGGCGTTTCCACCGTGACCGGCAACATCCTGAGCCTGAGCGATGAGGAAATGACAATGGTCGAGGAAGCCAAAGCCAATTTCGACAAGGTCATTGTGCTGGTCAACGCCGCCAATCCCATGGAGATCGCCAACCTGCAGGACGACCCCGAGATTGACGCCATCCTGTGGATCGGCTTCCCCGGCGCGTACGGCTTCTACGGCGTGGCCGATGTGCTGAACGGCACGGTTTCGCCCTCCGCGCATCTGGGCGACACGTTTGCCAAGAACAGTGCGCTGGCGCCCGCTATGCAGAACTACGGCGACATTCCCTGGACCAACGCTTCCGACTTCAGCCAGAGCGCCTATGTGAACTCGTACCTGATCGAGAGCGAAGGCATCTACGCCGGCTACCGCTATTACGAGACCCGCTATGCCGATATCGTGCTGGGCAACGGCGGCGCAAACGCTTCCGCGGGCACCTATGCGAATCCGGACGGCACGGTGGCCGAGACGGACGGCGTATGGGCATACGACAACGAAGTGGTGTACCCCTTCGGCTACGGCCTGTCCTACACCAGCTTTGAACAGACGCTGGATCAGGTGGTGGTGGCCGGCAACAAAGAGACTGCCACCGTCACCGTGACCACCACCAACACCGGCAACGTGGCCGGCAAGGCTGTGGTGCAGCTGTATGCCAGCACCCCCTATACCGATTACGACCGTCAGTACCACATCGAAAAATCCGCTGTGCAGCTGATGGACTACGAAAAGACCCGCACCCTGAACCCCGGCGAAAGCCAGACCATCACCATGACGGTGGATCTGTCGAACCTCGCCAGCTACGACAGCGAGAACGCCAAAACCTACATTGTGGAGCCGGGCGATTATTACTTTGCCATCGGCGATGATGCCCACGACGCGCTGAACAACATCCTGGCGGCGCAGGGCAAGACCGTTGCCGATGGAATGACCGCCGACGGCGATGCCGCCAAGACCTACACCTGGACCTGGGACGGCGGCGTGGACGCGGACACCTTCTCGGTGAGCAAGGCAGGTGTGGAGATTACCAACGCGCTCAGCGAGGGCGACTATGCCATGGATATCAATGCCTTCCTGCCCGGTACGGTCACCTACCTGAGCCGCAGCGACTGGGACAGCACCTTCCCCGAGACTGTCACCGGCCTGACCGCTGAGGGCCGCCTGGCCATCCTGCTGGCCAACGACATCATTGAACTGAGCACCGACGATGATACCTCCGACCTGGTGTTCGGTGATACCTCCAGCACGCTGACCATCAGCGATCTCAAAGGCGCGGATTTTGACGATCCCCGCTGGGAAGAACTGATCAACAAAATGACCGTGGAAGAATTTCTGGACTTTGCGTCCCATGCCTTCCACAACATTCAGAACATTGACTCGGTGGGCCTGATGCAGTACGCCGCCGATGACGGCCCCAACGGCTCCGACTCGCACTATCTGACCGAGGGCGGCTATCAGGGCCAGGCGTACGCCGATGCCGCTGATTACGATTACGGCACCCGCGTTGGCCCCACACCCCAGAACATCGCATATAGCTGGAATAAGGAACTGGCGTACGAAGTGGGCCAGATCACGCTGGGCGAAAGCACGCTGGTGCTCAACCTGCCCATCATCATCGGCCCCGGCATGAACCTGCACCGCCATGCCTACAACAGCCGCGGCGCCGAGTATTACTCCGAAGACCCCATCCTCTCCGGCTACACCGGTTCCGCTGTGGTGCAGGGCGCCCAGAGCAAGGGCACGCTGGTCAACATCAAGCACGCCGCGTTCAACGATCAGGAGATCAACCGCTCCGGCATTGCCGTCTTTATGACCGAGCAGAAAGCCCGCGAGCTGGAGCTGCGCAACTTGCAGCAGGCCTTTGAGGGCAACGGCAAGCCTGCGTCTTTCGCGGGTGCGGAATATGCCGATGCCTACACCGAGGGCGCGCGCGGCATTATGACCTCTTACAACCGCATCGGCGCGGTGGCTTCCAGCGCCAACGTGGGCGTCATGGTGCAGATCATGCGCAATGAATGGGACTTCAACGGCTACAATGTTACCGACTTTACCGGCGTTTCGCTGCACGCTGCGCCTAAGGAGTCCATCCTGGCCGGCACCACCGCGTTCTGCGGCTTTGGCGTAGATGAAAGCATCACCTACTGGAACGCCGAGGCGCTGATGGGCGACCGGGATATGCTGCTGGCCATCAAAGAAAATGCCCACTATCTGCTGTACGCCCTGGCCAACAGCGCCGCCATGAACGGCGTCAACGCATCCACCCATACCGAGCAGGTGATGACCTGGTGGCGCATGACCTATATGGGCTGCACCGGCGCATTCGCTGTGCTCACCGCCCTGAACGTGGTGCTGTATGCCATTTCCAAACGCAAAAAGAGCAAGGCTGGAAAGGAGTGCTGAGCCATGACCTCCCCCCTGACCGTGACCACGCGTGTCTCCCCTTCTCCCTGTCTTGCCGGCCATGTGGTGTACGGTGTCACCTCCGCCACCGGCTATCTGGCGGGCTCCGCCACCAACCCGCTGCCCATCGTCTGCACCATCGCGGCGCTGCTGTGCCTGGCGGCGCGGATGTTCGCCGGCGAAAAACTGCCCGGCGTGGTCAATGACCTGCTGCTGGTGTTGGCAGCGCTGGGGCTGATCGCCAGCTTCGCGGTGTTCACGCTGGCGCGGGTGCCGCTGGCGGCGGATGTGTACTTCATCCCCGTCAACTACCCCGCCGCCGAGGAAACCGCGCTGCATACCTCCATCGTGGGCGTGGCTGCGTATCTTGTTGCCATCATGGCCCTGATCGTGGACGCTTTTACCGTCAGAGATTGATTTGCCGCCGCCCGGTACTTGCTGCCGGGCGGCAGGTTAACAAAGGAGGACGCCTGTGAAAGCACTTGCCGGCGTGCCGGTCACGCGGCCCCACGCCGCCGCGCGGGCCGAGCCCCGCACCGAAACCGCTCCCGGCGGCACCAACACCGGCTGGTACGAGGGGTTTGATTATCTGTACGAAAAAAACTTTACCCCTGACCCGGCATGGCAGGGGCAGTGCCTGCTGCTGGAGTTTGAAGGGGTCTATCACAACGCCGAAGTGTGGCTCAACGGCGCGCAGCTGGCGTTTCGCCCTTATGGGTACACAAATTTCTATGTGGAACTGACCGGCCGCCTCCGCTTTGACGCGGAAAACCGGCTGCAGGTGATCGCCCGCAACGCCGACCAGCCCAACAGCCGGTGGTATTCCGGCGCGGGCATCTACCGGCCGGTGACGCTCTGGCTGGGCGGGGAGCAGCACATTAAGGCCAACGGCGTAAAGGTGCGCACGGTGAGCACCCAGCCGCCCACTGTGGAGCTGGCCGTGGAAACCACGGCCGCCGGTTTGCTGGAACTGGAGATCCGGGACGGCGAACAGACGCTCTGCACGCGGGCGGCACAGACCGACGGGCACTGGAAAGGCTGCGTCGTGCTGCCCGGCGCCCGCCTGTGGGAGCCAGATACGCCGCAGCTGTACACGGCACAGGTGCGCTTTGCCGGCGATGAAGCGCAGGTGCAGTTCGGCATCCGCAGCCTGCAATGGGGCGGGCAGGGTTTGCTGCTCAACGGCCGGCGCTGCCTGCTGCAGGGGGCCTGCATCCACCACGATAACGGCCTTTTGGGTGCGGTGTGCCACCCGGACGCGGTGCGCCGCAAGGTGCGATTGCTGAAAGAAAACGGCTACAACGCCATCCGGTCTGCCCACAACCCCTGCTCCAAGGCGCTGCTGGCCGAGTGCGACCGCCAGGGCATGCTGGTGATGGATGAGTACATCGACCACTGGTATATCCATAAAACCGAGCATGACTATGTGGACTACTTCAACGACTGGTGGCGTCAGGACCTGCGCGACATGGTGGAAAAGGACTACAACCACCCCTGCGTGGTGCTGTACTCCACCGGCAACGAAGTCAGCGAGACCGCCCAGGAAAAGGGCATCGCGCTGACAAAGGAGATGACCGACTACCTGCACAGCCTGGACGCCACCCGGCCGGTGACCTGCGGCGTCAACATCTTTTTCAATTTCCTCAGCTCCATCGGCTTTGGCGTATACAGCGATGACAAGGCCAGAAAACAGGCGGCGGATGCGGCAAAACCCAAAAAGAAAAAAGCGGTGGGCAGCCAGTTCTTCAACGATCTGGCGGGGCTTTTGGGGGATGAATTCATGAAGCGGGGCGCCACGCTCCACGGCTGCGATGTGAAAACACGGGATGCCTTTGCCAATATGGACATTGCCGGGTATAATTACGGCATCTACCGCTACCGCCATGACCTGAAAAAGTACCCTGACCGCCTGATTTTGGGCAGCGAAACGTTCTGCCGGGATGCGTGGAAATTCCGCGAACTGGCCAAAAAGGAACCCCGGCTCATCGGCGATTTTGTCTGGGCGGGCATGGACTACCTGGGCGAAGTGATGGTGGGCAGCTGGGAATACGCCGACAACGCCCCCCGGCTTGACGGCGGGCTGGGCTGGGTGTCGGCGGGCTCCGGCCGCATCGATCTGACCGGCAAGCCTCTGTGCGAGGCGCTGTATACCCGCGTTGCGCTGGAACAGGCCGCCGGCCCCTTTATGGGCGTGCGCCCGGTCAACCACACCGGCGAAAAGCATTCGCCCTCCGCCTGGAAAATGACCGACGCCCGGCAAAGCTGGACCTGGCCCGGCTGCGAGGGACGCACCGCTGAGGTGGAGGTTTATGCCCGCGCGGCGCAGGCGGCCCTGGTGCTGAACGGGAAGGAGATCGCCCGTAAAGCGGCGAAAAAGGACTGCCTGTTCCGGTTCCGCTGCCCGTACCAGCCGGGCAGGCTGGAAGCCGTTGCCTACGACGCCGCCGGGAACGAGCTGGGCCGCTGCGCCCTGCAAACGGCGGGAGATGACCGTACACTGCGCATTGAGCCGGAAAGCGACGCCGTGGCAGGACATCTGTGCTACATCCGGCTGCGCTACGCCGACGGAGCGGGAATTTTGCAGCCGACCGTCCGGGAACCCATCCACGTTTCAGTCAGCGGCGGCCGGCTGCTGGCGCTGGGCAACGGCTGCCCCTATAACCGGCGCGGCTACCTGACCGAGGAGACCGACCCCTATTTCGGGGAGGCGCTGGCCATCGTAGAGGCCGCAGCCGGTGAAAAGCTGGTATTCCGTGCCGAGGGCGGCGGCTGCGCGGCCGAACTGGCGCTGCCCATCCAAAAGGAGGAGACCCTGTGAACTTTGCAAAAAGACATCCAAAACTCGCCAAGCTGGGCGGCCAGTTTCTGAAATTTTACGCCTTTTCCATGCTGGTCACGCTGCTGCAATACCTGCTGCTTACCTTTTTGCCGGGCCTGTTCTACACCTATACCGACTGGTGCAGCATTCCGTGCCAGCTGCTGCATCTCCGGCTGGGGCCGGTGGATACCTATGTGTTCAACTACCCCGTCACCGGCGACGCCACCGGCGGCATGGGCTATTTTGCCGCCTTTGCCATCACGCTGTTCCTGGCCCAGTGTGTCAATTTCCCCATGCAGCGAAATGTTACCTTCAAATCCAAGGGAAATGTCTGGGTGCAGATCGCCTGGTATGCTGTGGCATTCTGCCTGATCACCGTGGCGTGCAGCTTTTTGATGGGGCTGTACGTGCCGCTGTGCAGGCAGTTTTTCCCGCCTGCGGTGTATAACATCCTCATCACCGTCATCAACGGCGGTGTGCAGATGGTGATCTACTTCCCCATTTACAAAATCATTTTTCCGGAGGGGGAAGCCAAATGAGCAGCGTGCAAGCCATCCTCCAGGCCATGACGCTGGAAGAAAAATGCGCCCTTTTATCCGGCGCCACCGTGTTCCAGACCCGCGCCCTGCCCCACTGCGGCATCCCGCAAATGTGGCTGTCCGACGGCCCCCACGGCTTGCGCAAGCAGGCCGGCAAGTCCGATCATTTGGGCCTGAATCCCAGCGAACCGGCGACCTGCTTCCCCACTGCCAGCGCGGTGGCCAACAGCTGGGACCCGGCGCTGGGCGAGCAGATCGGGCAGGCATTGGGGGAGGAGGCCGCCGCGCAGGATGTGGCGGTGCTGCTGGGCCCGGGCCTGAACATAAAGCGCAATCCGCTGTGCGGCCGCAACTTTGAATATTTTTCCGAGGACCCGTATCTGGCGGGCAAGCTGGCGGCAGGGTACATCCGGGGTATTCAGTCCCGGGGCGTTGCCGCCTGCCCCAAGCATTTTGCCGTCAACAGCCAGGAGACCCGCCGCATGGCGTCGGATTCCATTGTGGACGAGCGCACGCTGCGGGAGATCTACCTGACCGGCTTTGAGATCGCGGTCAAAGAGGGGCACCCCCGCGCCATGATGTCATCGTATAACCTTGTCAACGGCGAGTACGCCAACGAAAACAAGCATCTGCTGGCGGACATCCTGCGCGGGGAGTGGGGCTTTGACGGCGCGGTGGTCACCGACTGGGGCGGCTCCAACGACCATGCGCTGGGCGTGAAATACGGCTCTGCGCTGGAAATGCCTGCCCCTGGTGGGGATGCGGTGCGGGAGCTGATGGCCGCGGTGCAAAGCGGAAAAATCTCCGAACAGGATGTGGATGCCCGGCTGGAAGAGCTGCTCCCGCTGATCCTTGATACCCGCGCCGCGCTGGACAAAGCGCCCAAAACCTTTGATGCCGCCGCCCACCACGAGCTGGCCCGCCGGGCCGCCGCGGAATGTCTGGTCCTGCTGAAAAACGAAAGGGACTTTTTGCCGCTGGCGGCGGGCACCAAAACGGCTGTCATCGGCGATTTTGCCGCTCAGCCCCGGTATCAGGGAGCCGGCTCCAGCATGGTGAACTCTACCAGGGTGGACACACTGCTGGAGACTTTGCAAACCAGCGGGCTGGAGATTGTTGGGTATGAACCGGGCTTTGACCGGCATGGAAAGCCGGACGAAGCAATGCAGGAGCGCGCCGTTCGGCTTGCGCAGCAGGCGGATGCGGTCATCCTCTGCCTGGGCCTGGACGAAATCCAGGAAAGCGAGGGCCTTGACCGCAGCACCATGCGCCTTGCGCAGAACCAGGTGGAGGTGCTGCATGCGGTTGCCGGGGTAAACTCCAGCGTGGCCGTAGTGCTGCACTGCGGCAGCGCAGTGGAGACCCCGTGGCTGCCCGACTGCCGCGCGCTATTGTATGCCGCCCTCGGCGGGCAGGCCGGCGCCGGCGCGGTAGCCGATGCGATGGCAGGCAGGGTGAACCCCTGCGGCAAGCTGGCCGAGACCTGGCCTGTGCGGTACGAGGATGTGCCCAGCGCCGCCCACTTTGCCTGCACCGGCAAAACCGTGGAATACCGCGAGGGCCCCTACATCGGCTACCGCTATTTTGAAACGGCGGGCGTGCCGGTGCAGTTCCCCTTTGGCTTTGGACTAAGTTATACCCGGTTTGCGTACTCGGACCTGGCCGCCGACGAACACCGCGTTTCCCGGACGGTGACCAACACCGGCAAAGCTGCCGGCAGCGAGATCGTGCAGCTGTATGTGTCCAAATCAGACAGCGCGGTCTACCGCCCCGCTAAAGAATTGAAGGGCTTTGCCCGCGTGGCGCTGGCGCCCGGCGAACAGCGGCGCATCTGCATCCCGCTGGATGAAAAAACGTTCCGCCTGTGGAATGTGCAGGCGGAACGATGGGATGTGGAGGGCGGTTGCTATGAGCTGATGGCGGGCGCCAGCGTGCAGGATATCCGGCTGCGGGCAGAGGTTACGGTCTGCGGCACCGCGTTCGCGCCCCCCGCAGCCGCCCCTGCACTGGACTGTTATAAAACTGCCGATGTACGGCAGGTGCCGGACGAAGCTTTCGCTGCCCTGCTGGGCCGTCCCATTCCGCAAAGCAGACCTGCCATCGACCGGAACCTGACGCTGGGCGAGTTGAACCATACCCGCGCCCCGCTGGGCTGGTTGATCAGCGCCGTGCTGCGCCGTCGGCTCAACGCCAGCGTTGAAAACGGCAGGCCCGACCTGAACGTGATGTTCCAGTACAACATGCCGCTGCGGGCGCTGGCCAAAATGACAAACGGCATGGTGAGCATGGGCATGGTGGACGGCCTTGTGATGGAGCTGAAAGGCTTTTGGCTGATCGGGCTGGCGCGGGTGCTGTACGAGTTTGTCAAAAACCAGCTCCGGAATGCCGCCCTGGAAAAACGGCTGAAACGGGGCGCGTGAGCGCGCAGCCCCGCGGGGAAGATTGGCAACATCGGCGCGCTGGGCACGCGGATTGCGTTGGCCCGTGCGCTGTCGGCAGCGCCGTCCACCGGCATTGTGGGCATGTGGTGGTTGGCGCCCGTTACAGCGCTTTGCGGAGGTATTCCGCCGTGATGGTGGCGCCGCGCTCGGCCATTTCCCCCGGCGTGCCGGTAAAGACGATCTGGCCGCCGGCGGTGCCGCCGTCCGGCCCCACGTCGATGAGCCAGTCCGCCCGCTTCATCACGTCCAGGTTGTGCTCGATCACAAGGACTGTGTTGCCCCGGTCCACCAGGCTGTCCAGCAGCTCCATCACGGTTTGCACGTCCGAAGCATGCAGGCCGGTGGTGGGCTCGTCCAGCACATAAATGTTCCCTTTTTTGTCCAAATCCTTGGCCAGCTTTACACGCTGGCGCTCGCCGCCGGATAAGGTGGACAGCGGCTGCCCCAGCGAAAGGTACGGCAGCCCCACCTCCAGCATGGCCCCCAGCGCCTTGCGGAGCTTTTTGTTTTCCTTGAAAAATTCGTATGCCTCCCCGGCGGGCATGGCCAGGATCTCCACGATGTTTTTGCCGTGGTACCGGTACGCCAGAGCCTCGCTGCTGTACCGCTGGCCCTCGCAGGCTTCGCACACCGTGGTGCCCGGGTCCATGAACACCCGCTGGGGGACGGACTGCCCCCGGCCGCCGCAGCCCGGGCAGCCGCCCTTGCTGTTAAAGGAAAACAGCGATGCGTCCACGCCGTTTTCCGCCGCCATCACTTTCCGAATCTCGTCAAAAAAGCCTAAAAATGTGGCCGGGGTGGAACGGCCCGTGGCCGTTACGGGGGACTGATCCACCAGCACCACCCGGTCGGCATACTGCCGGGCAAACACATCCCGGATCAGGGAGCTTTTGCCCGAGCCGGCCACCCCGGTGACCACGGTCAGCACGTTCAGCGGGATATCCACCGACACGTTTTTCAGATTGTGGACGCAGGCGCCCCGCACCGGGAGAAAGGCCTTTGGCGCCCGGGGCGCGGCTTTCAGCGGTGTGGACTGCTTCAGGGCGTTCCCGGTGCGGGTGCCGGAGCGCAGCAGGGCCTCGTAGCTGCCCTGGAACAAAATCTCCCCGCCGTGCTTGCCCGCCAGCGGGCCTACGTCGATGACCTCATCGGCAATGGAGATCACGTCCTTGTCATGCTCTACCACCAGCACAGTGTTGCCCTTGTCCCGCAGGGACTGCAAAAGCCGTGTCATGCGGTGCACGTCCCGGGGGTGCATGCCGGTGCTGGGCTCGTCGAAAATGTAGGTCAAGCCGGTGAGAGAGCTGCCCATGTAGCGCACCAGCTATAGCCGCTCGGCCTCGCCGCCCGAAAGGGTGCACGATTCCCGATCCATGGACAGATACGGCAGGCCGATGTCGATCATCCGGGTCAGGGAGGCGGTCAGGGCCTCCACGATGGTGGCCGCCCTGGGGTCGCGGATGGTTTGCAGCACCTGCACCAGCTGGGTGAACTCCATGGCGCACAGCTCATCGATGCTGTAGCCCGCCACCTTGCAGGCAAGGCTCTTTTCGTTCAGCCGCCGCCCGCGGCAGGCCGGGCAGGGGCGCTGTTCCATAAACTGGTTGAGCTTGCGCAGCGTGCGGTCGTTTTGCTCCTCGGGGCCTTTCATCAGGCACAGCCGCTGGAACTGGGTCTTGATCCCCTCGACCCGCTTGTGCGCCCGGGGACCGCCCGGCTCCCTGCTGCCGTACAGCAGCAGGTTCCGTTCCTCCGGCGTATAATCCCGGTACTTTTTGTCCAGATCGAACAGGCCCGAGCCGGTGTACAGCTTCCAGTAATAGTTGCCCACGCTGAATGCGGGCAGGCCCAGCATGCTTTCGTTCCAGGATCTATCCGGGGCGATGGCCCGTTCGATGTCCAAATCCAAAATTTTCCCGATGCCGGAGCAGGTCTTGCACATGCCGTTGGGGTCGTTGAAGGAAAAATAGGACGCCGTGCCCGCGTAGGGCGTGCCGATGCGGGCGTAGAGCAGCCGCAGCGCCGCGTACATGTCGCTGATGGTGCCCACGGTGGAACGGGCGTTGCCGCCCAGCCGCGACTGGTCCACAATGACGGAGGCGGAGAGATTGTCGATCCGCTCCACCCTCGGCTTTTCGAATTTGGGAAGCCGCCCGCGCATGAAGGCGGTATAGGTCTCGTTCATCTGCCGCTGGCTCTCGGCGGCGATGGTGTCAAAGACGATGCTGGACTTCCCAGAGCCGGACACACCGGTAAACACCACGATCTTGCCCTTGGGAATATCCAGTGACACATTTTTCAGATTGTTCTGCTTCAAGCCCCGAATGATGATGCTGTCCTTTTCCGGCATATGCGTTCCTCCCTTTCTCCAACTGTTTCCATCTTACACCCTTTGAGCGCATTTTTCTCGATGTTTCTTGCCCAATAAAGGACACGCCGGGACGGCGTGTCCTCTATTGTAATATCTTCCATGATGTGAGAGTCAAGACCTGCCTCCTTGTTCATACCGCATGGGCGTATAGCGCGGCCCGGCGGGGAGGTGCTCCGTGTCCGGTGGCGCATTGCCCAGTTGGCGGGAGGGCTGGACTGGAGAGGGGGCGGTTTTGGGTGTAATCACCTGCCGGGGGGTGG
>CAMFSB010000016.1 GCA_945982465.1 uncultured Faecalibacterium sp.
AAACGCGGGGTAAACCGGGGCGGGGCCCGGCGCCCCCAAGCAGGCGGCTGCGGCATTGATGGTTTTATTCAAGCGCACACGGCGGCGGTTTTCCACGAACAAAGTCGGGCGGGTGTTCCATTTTTGGGCAAAAACTCTGGAGTGTTTTACAAAAAACACGGCCGGGATTGTGTGTTCTGTGCAAAAACTGCAATGTGTACCAACACGCGGCCGCCGGCATTTCGGCATACTGCTGTAAGCATACCGCCCGCGCCGCGCGTAAAAGCGCGAAAGCCGGCGCGTATGGGCAGATTCACAAAAAGTTTTCAAAAAGAGACTTGCGCTCTCGGCAAAGAAATGTAAAATATTTTCGATGCGTTGCGGAAAAACCGGGAATGCAGTATAATTAACTTGATTTCGCTTTTGTTTGACGGCGTTGTGCAAAGGCGATCGTGTCAAAGCCCGCCGCCGCGGCGGCGGTTCCCGCGCAAGAGCGCAAGGAGGTTTGTTTGTGAAAGTCGGTCTGGATATCGGCAGCACGACCATCAAGTGCGCCGTATTGGATGACGAAGATTCCGTGGTTTATTCCACCTACGAACGGCACTACAGCCATATCCTGGAAAAAGCCCAGGAGCTGCTGCGCCGCATCCATACCGAGGTGCTGCACGGTGAATGGGCCATGCTCAGCATCTCCGGCTCGGCGGGCATGGGCCTGGCCGACAGCTGCGGCGTACCCTTTGTACAGGAGGTGTTCGCCACCCGCGTGGCGGCGAACCGCCTGGCCCCCGGCACCGACTGCGTGATCGAGCTGGGCGGCGAGGACGCGAAGATCCTGTTTTTGTCCGGCGGCACCGAGGTGCGCATGAACGGCAGCTGCGCCGGCGGCACCGGCGCCTTCATCGACCAGATGGCCACGCTGCTGAAAATGAGCGCCGAGGAAATGAACACCGCCGCCGAGCAGGCCGAAAGAACCTACACCATTGCCAGCCGCTGCGGCGTGTTTGCCAAAAGCGACGTGCAGCCGCTGATCAACCAGGGCGCCCGGGCAGCCGATATCGCGGCCAGCATTTACAAGGCGGTGGTCAGCCAGACCATCGCCGGGCTGGCCCAGGGCCGGCCCATCCGCGGCAGGGTGCTGTATCTGGGCGGGCCGCTCACGTTCAGCAGCGTGCTGCGCAAAAGTTTCGACGAAGCGCTGGGCGTTGCCGGCACCTGCCCGGAAAACAGCCTGCTGTTTGTGGCGCTGGGCGCGGCCTTTTACGCCGACCAGGCGTTTGATCTGGAGCAGGTGGCCGCCGCGCTGGACCAATACGCCGCCACCGCCACCTACAACAGCCAGCCCCCCCTGTTTGCAAGCCGGGAGGAATACGAGGTGTTCCACGCCCGCCATATGAAAGCCAGCGTGGACCGCGCGCCGTTCGGCGCGCAGTGCGGGCCGGTGCACATCGGCATCGACTCCGGCTCCACCACGGTCAAGCTGGCGGTGGTGGATGAGCAAAAGCGCATTTTGTACACCAACTACCAGCCTAACCTTGGCAACCCGCTGCCGCTGATCCGCGAGCAGCTGCTCAAGCTGTACCGGGATCACCCGGGCCTGCGCATCGCCAGCGTTACCACCACCGGCTACGGCGAGGAACTGGTGAAAAATGCGTTTCGGGCGGATCACGGCCTGGTGGAAACGGTGGCCCACTTTACCGCCGCCAAGCACTTTATGCCCGACGTGGATTTCATCATCGACATCGGCGGCCAGGACATGAAATGCTTTAAGATCGAGGACGGCGCCATCAGCAACATCTTCCTGAACGAGGCCTGCTCCTCCGGCTGCGGCAGCTTTTTGCAGACCTTCGCCCAGGCGCTTGGCTACGAGGTAAAGGATTTTGCCGCCCTGGGCTTGTTTGCCGACCGGCCCGTGGACCTGGGCAGCCGCTGCACCGTGTTCATGAATTCCTCGGTCAAGCAAGCCCAGAAGGACGGCGCCACCATTGAGAATATCTCGGCCGGCCTTTCCATCAGCGTGGTCAAAAACGCGCTGTACAAGGTCATCCGTGCGTCCAGCCCCGAGGAGCTGGGCCGCCGCATCGTGGTGCAGGGCGGCACGTTCTACAACGAAGCAGTGCTGCGCGCGTTTGAAAAGGAAATGGGCGTGGAGGTCATCCGCCCCGACATCGCCGGCCTGATGGGCGCCTACGGCGCTGCTCTGTACGGCATGCGGCAGGCAAGGCTGACCGGCAGCACCGCCAGCACCGTGATGACCCAGACGGAGCTGGAGGACTTTACCCAGACGGTGCACAACGTCCAGTGCGGCGGCTGCGGCAACCACTGCCAGCTCACGGTCAATACCTTTGCCGACGGGCGCAGGTACATCTCCGGCAACCGGTGCGATAAGCCCGTGACCGGCAAGGCCGCCGGCGACGAACTGAACCTGTATGCTTATAAGCAGCAGCTGCTGGCCGCGTACAAGCCCGTGGCCGGGCCGCGCGGCTCCATCGGCATTCCGCTGTGCCTGAATTTTTACGAGCTGCTGCCGTTCTGGCACACGTTCTGGACAAAGCTGGGCTTTGCGGTGCATGTCAGCCCGGTGTCCAGCCGGGGGCTGTACCAGGCCGGCCAGGGGACCATCCCCAGCGACACTGCCTGCTTCCCGGCCAAGCTGAGCCACGGCCACATCCACGCGCTGACCCAGATGCAGCTGGACGCCATCTTCTACCCCTGCCTGACCTACAATCTGGACGAGGGCCTGGGCGACAACCACTACAACTGCCCCGTGGTGGCCTACTACCCCGAGGTGCTGGCCGGCAACTGCCCCGAGCTGGAGGGCCGCGTGTTTATCATGGACTATGTGGGCATCCACCGCCGCAGGGATTTTGTGGATAAAATGGCCAAAGAGGTGCTGCCCAAATACTTTGCGGGCATCTCCCGCGCCGAGGTGCAGGCGGCCGCCGATGCGGCCTACGCTGAGCACGAGGCCCACCTGGCCCGGGTGCGCGCCAAAGGCGCCGAGATCATTGCCGAGGCCCGCCGTCAGGGCAGGCACATCGTGGTGCTGGCAGGCCGCCCCTATCATGTGGACCCGGAGGTCAACCACGGCATTGACCGTCTGATCACCCGCTGCGGCGCGGCCGTTGTCACCGAGGACAGCGTGAGCCATCTGGTGGAAAAATTCCCCACCACCGTGCTCAACCAGTGGACCTACCACAGCCGCCTGTACGCCGCCGCAAAATACTGCACCCAGCAGCCGGACATGGATCTGGTGCAGCTGGTGAGCTTTGGCTGCGGCGTGGACGCCATCACCACCGACGAGACCCGCGAGATTTTGCAGCGGGGCGGCAAGCTGTACACCCAACTCAAGATCGACGAGATCACGAACCTGGGCGCGGTGAACATCCGCCTGCGCAGCCTGTTCGCGGCCCTGGCCGAGCGCCGGGAGCAGGCGGGCGGGCAGGCGTGCCCCGCCGGCCGCCCGGGGCGTGCTGGCCGATGGCCGGGACGCATACGAATGGTATCAGAACATCAACCTGCCGCGGGCCGCAGCCGCCTGTGAGTCGCCGGCGGCAGGTGCGCAGCCCGGCGCCGCGGCCCGGGCAAAGCGCTTTGTAAGCGAGGAAACTGCTTTATGGCACAACTGCAAACGGCTCCGGCGTACCCTAAATTCACGCCGGAGATGAAAAAGACCCACACCATCCTCATCCCCAACATGGCGGTGACCCAGTTCCGTATTTTGCAGTACGCCCTGGAATACGACGGCTACAAGTGCGAGATCCTGGGCAACTGCGGCAGCGAGGTGGCGCAGCTTGGGCTGAAATACGTCCACAACGACACCTGCTACCCGGCGCTGCTGGTCATCGGCCAGTTTATCGACGCGCTGAACAGCGGCAAATACGATCTGGAGCATACGGCCCTGCTCATCACCCAGACCGGCGGCGGCTGCCGGGCGTCCAACTACATCCATCTGCTGCGCAAGGCGCTGGTCAAGGCCGGGTACGGCAATATTCCGGTGGCTTCGCTGAACTTTTCCGGTCTGGAAAAGGACAGCGGCTTCAAAATGACCCTGCCGCTGGCGCGGCGTATGCTGGCCTGCGTGTTCTACGGCGACATGCTCTGTTCGCTGCGCAATCAGGTGGCCCCCTACGAAAACGAATCCGGCGCGGCCGACGCACTGGTGGACGCCTGGGTGCGCCGCCTGGGCAATGCGCTGCTGGCCGGCAAGGGCTACACCGCCGCCGAAATGAAGCGCACCTTCCCGCTGATCGCAAAGGAGTTTGCGGCCATCCCGGTCACCCGTGTGCCCAAGGTCAGGGTGGGCGTGGTCGGCGAGATCTACGTCAAATATTCGCCGCTGGGCAACAACGACCTGCAGAAGTTCCTCGAAAGCCAGGATTGCGAGGTCAACTTCCCCGGCCTGATGGGCTTTGTGCAGTACTGCATCTTCAACATGGGCGAGGACCATGTGCTGTACGGCGGCGCGGGGGTGGTCAAGCTGGTGACCGACCAGTTGCTGAAATGGCTCGACGGCGTGGAGCGCGCCATGCTCAAGGCTGAAAAGGATGCCGGCTTCTCTGCGCCCGGCCCCTTCTCCGAGCTGACCGAAAAGCCGAAAGGCGTCATCTCGATGGGCGCCAAAATGGGCGAGGGCTGGCTGCTGACTGCCGAGATGATCGAGCTGGTGCAGACCGGCTACGGCAACATCGTATGCGCCCAGCCCTTTGGCTGCCTGCCCAACCACATTGTGGGCAAGGGCATGATCAACAAGATCCGTGCGCTGTACCCTGCCGCCAACATCACCCCCATCGACTACGACCCCAGCGCCACCCGCGTCAACCAGGAAAACCGCATCAAGCTGATGCTGGCCGTGGGCCGCGAACGGCTGGAGGGCGCGGCTGCACCGGAACTGCAGCCGCTGACTGCCGAGCAGCTGGCCGGCGGTGCGCCGGCGCTTTCGCACGAGCCGGTGGGCGCGGGCGTATAAGCGCCGCGCCTTTGGCCGCCGCAGAGGATGCAAAAAAGGCTGCTGCCAACGGAAGCCGCGGCCTGCACCCAGCATGATCCGCCAGCATGATCCGAAAGAACAAAAACCCAGAGCTGTTTCAAGTCGCTTTTGACCTGAAACAGCCCTGGGTTTTGTGCATTTGTTCGGCGGGCTGCCCTGAAACAGCCCTGCTTTTGCCTTACCGCCGCACCCCGCCCGGGGCAGAGCGGTACGGTTTATTTGGCGTAGTCGCCCAGCAGCAGGGTGCGCACCACGGGGATGCGCCGCACCAGCGCCGTCAGCAGCGGCAGCAGCGCAGCCTCCAGCGCCAGCAGAGCGGGGTATACCGCGACCATGGGCAGGGGCGTGTGCTCGCACAGCAGCCCGGCCACCACTGCCTTCAGCGGATAGTCCAGCACATAAAAGCCGAAGCAGCGGGGGCGCAGCCAGGGGGTGAACCGGGTCTCCCGGTCAAACCACCGCACCGCCGCCGCCAACGCCGCCGCCACGCCCACGGCAGCGTACAGATTGGTGGAAAAGCTGCGCAGGCAGCTTTGGGAGGCATAATTCTGCCCGAACCACCGGGCCGTGTACAGCACCGCCCCCACGGCTGCCGCGCCGCACAGCACCGGCGCGCTGGCGGCAAGGCGCTGCTGCACCTCCTCGTGGGAAAAGAGGCAGTACCCTGCCAGAAACCAGAAGATGTAAAACCCGTTGCGGTACACCTCGATCAGCGGCGTGTTCAAAAGCTGCGCCGCGCCCCAGGCGGGCAGCACCAAGCCGGCGGCCAGCGTCCAGCCCGGCAGGGCAGCGGCACGGCCGCACAGCGCCCGGAATCGATCGCCTTTATCCAGTCGGCGCAGCGCCAGCAGCACACAGCAGGCAGCGAACAGCTGGTGCAAAAACCACAGCGGCCCGATGCCCGCAAGGCAGCAGACCAGATACCGCACCGGAAGCGGCACCGCCCCGGCCGCGCCGAACAGATCCGCGTACTGGTCGGTGACCCAGCCGGAGACCCACCCCAGCAAAAAGACCCCGCCCACGCCGGGCACCAGCAGGCGGCGCGCCCGTTCGCGCAGAAAAGCCCGCCCGCCCCGCGTTTGCAGCGCGTAAAACGAGCCGATGCCTGCCACGGCAAACAGGCAGGCCATGAACCAGGGGTACAGCACATACTCCACCACGTCCAGCGCCGGGATGCCCTGCACGTCCACATTCGAGATGACCCCCACGCTGTTGAACAGGTAAAACCCGTGGTACACGATCACCAGCAGCACCACCGCGCAGCGCAGGTTATCCAAAAACGACTTTCTCACAGCGGGGCGCCCCCTTTCCGCAGCTCCTCCAACATCCGCAGCAAAGCGTCGGCCGGCACCAGCGCCAGCCCCTGGCTTTCGTCCCCCAGCACGGCCAGCCGGTCGCCGGGAGCCAGGCCGAACACCTCCCGCGCCCTTTTGGGGATGACGATCTGCCCTTTTTCGCCCAGCGTCACAGTGCCGAACAGGTGCTTGCCCCGGGGCGGTACGGGCAGGCCGGTACGGCGGGTGTCGTAGTACACCAGATCATCCAGCGTTACGCCGTACAGCGCCGCCAGCGCCGCGCAGTTGTGAAGGTCGGGCGCGGCCTCGCCGCTTTCCCACTTGGCCACCGCCTGCCGCGAAACGCCCAGCGACCCGGCCACCTGCTCCTGGGTTTTGCCGTGCAGCCGCCGCAGCGCCTGCAGATTGCTGCTCAAAGGCTCCGACATGAAAATTCCCACCTTTCCTACAAATGTTTGTTCCGGTTGCAGTATACCCGACGCGCCCGGCCAAGTCCACCAACCGCAGGTTGCGCCCGGCGGCGGAAAATGGAAGCGCCGGTTGCGCGGCGGAAAAATTGCGGCAAAAAAATTTTAAATTCGCTCTTGACTTTACTGCCGTAAAGTGTATAATGCAGTTAAACCGATGAGGCGGAGATAAAACTGCACAGCGCATCAGCAGAGAGCCCGGACGATGAAAAAGGGCGAGAAGCGGGGCAGGCAAATGGACCGCCGAGGGCAGGGTGAACAAAGCGTGCGCTTTTAGTAGCCTGAGCCGGCAGCCCCCGTTACAGGGCAGGGGAGTGATTGCTCTCCGTCGAGCGGCCTTGCGTAAAGCAGGGCAAACAAGGTGGCACCGCAGGAACATTGTATTTGTATCCTGTCCTTGTGTTTGATTTAACACAGGGACGGGTTTTTTATTGCAAAACGCCTGCCCCGCAAAGCCGGAGGCGGGCGTTTTGATTTTCCCCGCCCCCGGAACAAGAAAGGGGTATTTACCATGAAAAACGCAAACTTCATCTCCCGCCGCAGCTTTTTGAAAGTGACCGCCCTGACCGCGGCGGCCGCCGGCACCGCCGCCCTCACCGGCTGCGGCAGCGCCTCGTCCTCCGCGCCGGCCGGCGCTTCGTCGGCCGCGGGCGGCGCAAGCTCCGCCGCGGGCGCGGCCGAGTTCAAGGTGGGCATCGTCAACTATGTGGACGACGCCTCGCTCAACCAGATCGTTTCTGCGCTGGAAGCCCGGCTGGATGAGATCGCCGCCGAGCAGGATGTGGTGTTCAACTACGCCGACTTCTACTCCAACGCCCAGGCGGACCAGTCCAACCTGAACCAGATCGCCGCCGAACTGGTGGCCGATCAGGTGGATGTGATCGTGGCCGTAGCCACCCCCACCGCCGTCACCATGCAGAACGCCGCCGGCGAGGCGGGGATCCCGGTGGTGTACGCCGCAGTTTCCGACCCCGAGGGCGCTGGCCTGACCGGCCTTGCCAACGTTACCGGCACGTCCGACGCGCTGGACACCGCCGCCGTGCTCAAGTTGATCACCGTGCAGAACCCGGAGATCAAAAAGCTGGGCCTTTTGTACGACCTGGGGCAGGATTCCTCCACCCAGCCCATTCTGGACGCTAAAGCCTTCTGCCAGCAGAACGGCATTGAAGTGGTGGAAAAGAATGGCACCAACACCGGCGAGGTGCAGATGGCGGTGGAAGCGCTGATCGCCGCGGGCGTGGAAGCCGTGTTCACCCCCCCCGACAACACCATCATGACCGCCGAGCTGGCCATCTATGAAGCTTTCATCGAGGCGGGCATCCCCCATTACACCGGCGCTGATTCCTTCGCGCTGAACGGCGCGTTCTGCGGCTACGGCGTGGACTACGCCCAGCTGGGCGCTGCCACGGCCGACCTGGTGGCCCGTGTGCTGGTGGACGGCACCTCGCCCGCCGATATCCCGTTCGAAACCTTTGACAACGGCATCGCCGCCATCAACACCGAGACCTGCGCGGCGCTGGGCTATGATCTGGAGCAGATCAAGGCCGACTTCGCCCCCTACTGCACCGACATCATCGAGCTGCAGACCGCCGAGAGCTTTGAATAAAGCCGCGCCGGCCGCCGCAGATCTGCCGTAAGGCATCCCCGCCGCCCCGTCGCCTGGCGCAACGCCGCAAGGCATCCGCGCCAGCCCCGGCGCACCGCCGAATCCCCGCCGCAAGGCCGTACCCCGCCGCCCGCATGCCGGCCGGCGGGGCGCTTTGCCGCTTTGAACCCGTCCCAACAGGAGGAACCCCGGATGTTAGCCAGTATCTTTTCGCTCAATGTGATCCAGACCGCGCTGGAGCTGGGCTGTATCTACGCGCTGGTGGCGCTGGCGCTGTTCATCAGCTATTCCACGCTGAACATCGCCGATCTGTCCACCGACGGCTGCTTTATCCTGGGCTGCGCGGTGGCCTGCCGCGTGGCCCAGACCGGCCACCCGCTGCTGGCGCTGCCCGCGGCCATGGTGGCCGGCGTACTGTCCGGCTTTATCACCGCCTTTTTGCAGACCCGCCTGGGCGTGGAAAGCATTATGGCGGGCATCATCGTCAACACGGGCCTGTACACGGTCAACCTGGCGGTGATGGGCTTTGCCTCCAACCTGAGCCTGCTTAAGGCCGACACGCTGTTCACGCTGGGCAAGCAGCTGCTTTCGCCGGTGCTGGGCAGCTGGTACGCGCTGGCCATCGCGGCGGCGTTCGTCGCCGTGGCCTGTGCGCTGGTGGTGCTGTTTTTGGGCACGCGGCTGGGCCTTTCGATCCGCGCCACCGGCGACAACGCCGAAATGGTGCGCGCCTCCTCCATCAACCCGGCCTTTACCATCACGGTGGGCCTGTGCGTTTCGGGCAGCCTGACGGCTCTTTCGGGCGGGCTGCTGGCTCAGTACCAAAAAAGCGCCGATATCAACACCGGCACCGGTATGGTCACCATCGCGCTGGCCTCGCTGATCATCGGCGAAACGCTGCTGGGCCGCGGCGGCCGCGCGGGCATGGTGCGCCGCGTGTTCGGCGTAGTGGTGGGCAGCTGCCTGTACCGCTTTGTGGTGGCGGTGGCGCTGCGCTTCAACGTGCCAGCCGCCGCCATGAAGCTGGTGTCGGCCATCATCGTGGCGGTAGCCATCTCCGCGCCGACCATCCGCCAGCGCGTCGCCTTTGAAAAGCGCCGCCGCGCCGCCAAAGCCGCCCGCGCCGCAAAAACCGGGAAGGAGGCCGTGTAAGATGCTGCAGCTGCTCAACATTCATAAAACCTTCAACCCCGGCACCGTCAATGAAAAAAAGGCCCTGAACGGCGTGAGCCTGGACCTGGCCGCCGGCGATTTTGCCACCATCGTAGGCTCCAACGGGGCGGGCAAGTCCACCCTGTTCACCGCCATCACCGGCGGCTTTATCCCCGACGAGGGCAGCGTGATCCTGGACGGTGAGGACCTGACCTTTCTGCCCGAATACCGCCGCAGCAAGACCATCGGCCACCTGTTTCAGGACCCGCTGCGCGGCACCGCCCCCCACATGACCATTGAGGAAAACCTGGCGCTGGCCTACCTGCGGGCGGGCACCCATCAGAATGCCTTTTTCTCCCGCATTTCCCGCGCCGACAAGGAGCGTTTCCGCGAGCATCTGGCGCTGCTGGACATGGGCCTGGAGGACCGGATGAAGCAGCCGGTGGGCCTGCTTTCGGGCGGGCAGCGGCAGGCGCTGACGCTGCTGATGGCCACGCTGGTCACCCCCAAGCTGCTGCTGCTGGACGAACACACCGCCGCGCTGGACCCTGCCACCGCCGAAAAGGTGCTGGAGCTGACCAAGAGCATCGTGGCCGAAAAAAAGATCACCTGCCTGATGGTCACCCACAACATGCACCAGGCGCTGACGCTGGGCAACCGCACGCTGATGATGGACAGCGGCCGGATCGTGTTTGACGTAAAGGGCGATGAGCGCCGCGGCATGACCGTGGACGACCTGCTGGAAAAGTTCCGCCAGAACGCCGGCCAGGCGCTGGACAACGACCGCATCCTGCTCTCCAAGGCGGAGGGCTGAACCGGCCGGAACAACACAAAAAACGCTGCGCGTTCCAAACGGAACGCGCAGCGTTTTTTACAGCGCAAGGCCGCGAACCCGGCGGCAGCCGGCGCCGGCCCGCGCATTTTGCCCGGGTGCGCCGCGCGTAAAAAAAGCCCGGGACGCCGCCGCGTTCCGGGCAGGGGTAAGGCAAACGGGAGGTGCGGGCGCCCCGCCGGCCAGTCACCGCCCGCGCCGGTACGCCGCCCAGCCCGAGGACTCCGCCGTGGTACCGTCGGGCAGGCACCACAGCGCCTCCACGCCGTCCAGGCTTTCCACCAGGGCCTGCCCCTCGGCCAGCGGCATGCAGAACAGCCCGGTGGAAAGGCAGTCCGCCAGGCCGGAATCTGCGCACAGCACCGACACGCCGCTGAAATAGCGGGCCGGCCACAGGGTGTCGGGGTCGATCAGGTGGTGGTAGCGCACGCCGTCCACCGTAAAATAGCGTTGGTAATCGCCGCTGGTCACGATGGTCTGGTTGGTGGTGAGCATGTAGTCCACGTAGGAATCGCCCGTACCGTACACGGTGCTGGGGTTCCACGGGTTTTCGATGCCGATCACCCACGGCTCGCCGCCGGGCTTTGCCCCAATGCTGCGCATGTTGCCCCCCACGCTGATGGACGCGCTGGTCAGGCCCCGCGCTTCGGCGGCGCGGGCGGCCATTTCGCAGGCATAGCCCTTGCCGCAGCTGCCCACGTCCAGGCTCATCTCCGGGTCGGCCAGATACACCGTGCCGGCCTGCTCGTCCAAAATCAGGTTCTGGATATCCATGTGCTGGGCGGCAGCCTCCAGCGCGGCCGGATCGGGCAGCTGCGGGGCGTCGGTATCCTCGGCGGCTTCGCGGCAGTCGTGCCAGATGCGCAGCACGCTGCCCATGGCAATGTTCATTTTGCCGCCGGTGACCTGGTACAGCCGCACGGCTTCTTTTAGCATATCCAGAATGCGGCTGTCCACCTGCACCGGGGCCACGCCGGCGTTCTGGTTGACGGTGTACAGGTTGTTGACGCCCTCATAGGCGTGGTAGATATCGTACAGGTCGTTGTAGGCCTTCAGGTCGGCGTGCAGCGCCTCCATCTGGGCGTCGAACTCCTCCTGCGAGGCGCAGTAGGCGATGACGGTGGTGGTGGTGTCGAACACGTCGAACCAGACCACCTGATAGCGGTTCAGGCCGGAGCCGCTGCCGGCCGGGGCCATCGAACCGGAGGACGGAGCAGTACAGCCCGCCAGCAGGGCGGCGCATAGCAAAAGACACAGCGGGCGGAACAAACGGGCGATGCGTTGCTTCATACAAACCTCTTTCTGCGGGTTTCGCCCGAAAGGGCGGCCCTGGACGGAGCAAAAAAGGCCCCGGGCAGCGCCCGGGGCCTGGAGTTGGCTGCATTGCCTGCTATTATAGCGGAAAGGCGGCTGCCTCGCAAGGGCCTTGTCGCGGCGGGGCTGGCTTTTCACAAAGAGGCAGGCCTGTAGGCGATTCAGCGCACCGCGCCGGAGGCAGAACCGGCCATGCTGCCCGAGCCTGCCATGCTGCCTGAGCCGGCCGGAATGCTGCTGCCGGACATCACGCCGGAATCTGCCCAGCTGGCGGAGTCGCTGTCGGGCAGGGAAGACATACCGGTGGACGCGCTGGCATTGGGCAGCTGGCTGGCCGCCGTGCCGGAGCTGGAGCCGGGCTGCGACGAGGAAGAATTGCTGCCGCAGCCTGCCAGCAGCACAGCGCACAGCAAAGCGCAGGCGGCGAGGAAGATCAGAGATCGGTTGGTTTTCATGTTCCATACTCCTTTACAGTAAATATGTAAGCAAGTATGGGCCGCGGCGCGGTAAAAAACACTGGAAAAACCAACCAGCCGTTCAGCGCTGCCGTTTTGCAAACGCGGCGCGCTCCTCCAGCAGGTGCCCCAGCAGGTCCCCGAACACCCAGTTCCGGTTGGTGGGGGTCACCACGGCTTTCAGCGGGATCTGGGCGTTGGCCTGCCGCAGCAGGTCCAAAAGCGTGTCCAGGTCTTTATTGCGGAAATTGGCCAGCACGATGGCGGGCGGGCAGGCCGCCGGGTCCAGCCGCAGGGTTTTGCCGCCGGGGGCGTCCTCGCCCAAAAGCTGCGCCACGGTCATGCCGGCTTCCTCGGGCTGCACCACGCGGCATTTCATGCCAAAGGCGGCGCTCATCCCATCCAGAATGCCGCGCTCGCCGCCGGCCAGGTTCCATTCCAGAACCATCGGCACACCGGCGTTCTGGTTGCGGGCGATGTGTGCTTTCATAGTATGTTCCTCCAAAACGGAATTATGCGGATGCTCTTTATCATACCAGAAGAACGCCCGTTTGGAAAGCGGCTGTGCGCCGCAAAGCCGCTTAATTCACCGTTTTGCCAAAGAATTCCGCTTCGGGGCGGATAAACGCCATCAGCTCGTCGAACTGGTCGGGCGTCAGGCTCTGGGCGCCGTCGCACTTGGCGCGGGGCGGGTCGTTGTGCACCTCGACCATCAAACCGTCGGCCCCTGCGGCCACGGCGGCCTTGGCCAGCTCGGGCACCATCCAGGCCTTGCCGCTGGCGTGGCTGGGGTCCACCACCACGGGCAGGTGGGTCATCTTGTGCAGCATTACCACGCCGGCCAGATCCAGCGTGTTGCGCATGCTGGTCTCGAACGTGCGGATGCCGCGCTCGCACAAAATGACGTTTTCGTTGCCCTCGGCCATGATGTATTCGGCGCTCATCACCAACTCTTCCAGCGTGTTGGCCAGCCCGCGCTTGAGCAGCACCGGCTTTTTCTGGCGGCCCACGGCTTTCAGCAGCTCAAAGTTCTGCATGTTGCGCGCGCCCACCTGGATCAGGTCGACGTTTTCAAACAGCGGCAGATGCTCGGTGTTCATGATCTCGGTGACGATGGGCTGGCCGGTGGCGCGGCGGGCCATCTTCAGCAGGTCCAGCCCTTCGCCGCGCATGCCCTGGAACGAGTAGGGCGAGGTGCGCGGCTTG
>CAMFSB010000017.1 GCA_945982465.1 uncultured Faecalibacterium sp.
GCGTCGCCGCCGCCCACGCGGTCCAGGATATTAAAGGTGAACAGCGTGCTCTCGCACGTATGCCCCCCGTCCCCCATAAAGGCTTTCAGGCTGTTTTCGCTGCCGCTGTGGGCGTAGCGCACATGCCGGCCGATGCACTGGATGTTGGGATAACGCTCGATAAAATGCTGGAAGATCTCGTCCTGCTGCTCGTAGCTGGGCTGCAGCGGCACGCCGTCTTTCCAGTCGCCCTTGGAATGGTCGGCTTCGTCTTTCCACAAATGATACGGCTCAATGCCCAGCAGCACGTCTACATACGGCAGGCATTCGGTGCAGAAATCGCGGGCTTCCTCCCAGCTCCACAGCTGGCTGCGGAAATTGCCGTCAAAGCTGACCGTCAGGCCCTTGGCTTTGGCCACTTTCAGGCAGTCCATGATCAGGGCGCGGCAGTTGGGCGCCAGCGCCGGGGTGATGCCGCTCAAATGCAGCCAGTCAAAGCCGTCCAGCAAAGCGTCCAGATCCACCTTGGAAAAATCGTACTCGGTGATGGCGCTGTGCTTGCGGTCGTAGGTCACCTTGCTGGGGCGGATACCGTAGCCGGTCTCCAGATAATAGGTGCCCAGCCGGTGGGTGGGCGTTTCGTCCACGGTGGAAAGGATCATGGGCGTGCAGTGCACGTCGTTGGAGCGCAGCCACCGCACCGCGCTTTTGCCCAGGCTGTTGTTGGGCACTACGCTGAAAAAGGTGCTGTCGATGCCCAGGTTTGCCAGCGCCAGCGCAATGTTGGCCTCACTGCCGCCGTAGCTGGCCTCAAAGCTGGAAGCCATGCGGATCTTTTCGTAGTTGGGCGGGGTCAGCCGCAGCATGATCTCGCCGATGGTGATAAACTTTTTGGAAGGATCGCGGCCAGCCAGCAGAGGATTGGAATGTTCCATATCATGGGCCTCCTTTTATGTGTTCTCCGGTGCCTTTATTGTAGCGGATTATACAGAGAATTTCAACAAAGAAGCTGCAAAAAAACGGGAGGAATTGTGCTTCCTGCTGCTGCTTGCCGTGAGGCCGCCGTTGTGCTACACTGGGGCCAAACAGCGGCTGCGGCCGGCCCGCCGCAGAGAAAGGAGACGCGCATGATCTATACGGTCACCCTCAACCCGGCGCTGGATAAAACCGTGGAAGCGCCCGGTTTTGCACTGGACGCGGTCAACCGGGCGGCCGCGGTGCGGCGCGATGCCGGCGGCAAGGGCATCAATGTGGCAAAGACGGTGCGCGCGCTGGGCGGCGAGTGCGGTGCCTTTTGTATTCTGGGCGGCGCGACCGGGGAGTGTATCCGCGCCGAGACGGAGCGCCTTGGCATCCCGGTCACCGCCTGCGCGGCGGCGGGCGAGACCCGCACCAACATCAAGATTGTGGACCGAATGCTCCATACCAATACAGATCTGAACGAACCGGGCACGCCGGTGCCGCCCCAGACGCTGGCACAGCTGTACGGCCTGCTGCGCGGGGCGGCAACGCCGGGCGACATCGTGGTGCTGGCCGGCAGCCTGCCGCCGGGCGCGCCCGCAGCGCTGTACCGCGACTGGGCGGCGGGCCTGGCTGCCGCAGGCGTCAGGGTGTTTCTGGATGCGGAGGGCGGCGCGCTGCGCTGCGGGCTGGAAGCCCGGCCGTATTTTGTCAAGCCCAACCGCGCGGAGCTGGAAGCACTGTGCGGCCGGCCCCTGCCCGCCGCGGCGGACGCGGCCGCCGAAGCCAAAGCCCTGCACGCAGCGGGCGTGCGCAGGGTGCTGGTGTCGCTGGGCGGCGAGGGCGCGGTGCTGGCCTGCGATGGGCCGGGGCAGGGCGTGCTGTGGGCGCACGGTGTGACCGTCCCGGTCAGCAGCACGGTGGGCGCAGGCGATACCATGGTGGCGGCCTTTGCCTGCGGCGAAGCCGCCGGCCTGCCGGCCGCCGAAACGTTGCGGCTGGCCGTGGCGGCCAGTGCGGCGGCCGTGGCTTTGCCGGGCACCCAGGCCCCTGCCCGCGCCCAGGTGGAAGCTTTGCTCCCGCAGGTGCGGGTCGAGCGCATGGAATAAGGGCGGCGCAGTGCGCTGCCCCCCTGCGGCGGAAGATACCCTGAAACATCAAAAGCCCCCGGCCTCTGCTCACGCGGAGGCCGGGGGCTTTTGCATCCAAAATTTTTAAGGCCGGGCCGGTACAGGGCCGCTGCCCCGGACTGAGCCGGGCGCGGTCAGGCCAGGTAGGTGATCTTCCCCGGCGCGATGCCGCGGATGCCCATGCCCGGCGCGTCCGAGACGGTGATGGTCTTTTCGTCGAACACCGCGCCGCCCAAAATCGGGTCCTCGCTGCACAGCACCGGCCCATCCAGGTCCACCTTGGTGATGATCTGCCGGGCGCAGGCCAGCTCCACCGCGGCGTTCACGCTGATCTTGGCCTCCAGCATGCAGCCGATCATGCACTCCACGCCGTAGGTCTCGGCGGCCGACGCAATGTGCAGGGCATTGTAGATGCCGCCGCATTTCATCAGCTTGATGTTCAGGTAATCGGCCGCGTGCAGCTGTAGGATTTTCAGCGCGTCCTTATCGCTGAACACGCTCTCGTCTGCCAGCACCGGCACCGGGGCGTGGTCGGTCACGTATTTCAGCCCGTCGATGTCCCACGCGGGCACGGGCTGCTCCACAAATTCAATGTCCAACCCTTTGGCTTGCATCTGGTCCAAAATGCGCACCGCCTGCTTGGCATTCCAGCCCTGGTTTGCGTCGATGCGGATGCAGCGCTGCGGCCCGGCCACGGCCCGCACGGCGGCCAGCCGCTCCAGATCGCGGGCCGGGTCCTTGCCCACCTTGATCTTCAGGCAGTCGTAGCCGCGGTCGATGGCATTCTGCGTGTCGCGGGCCATTTCCTCCGGGTCGTTCACGCTGATGGTGATATCGGTGGTGATCTGCTTGCGGCTGCCGCCCAGCAGCTTGTACACCGGCAGGCCGTACAGCTGGCCGTACAGATCGTACAACGCCATATCCGCCGCGGCCTTGGCACTGGTGTTGTGTACAATGCAGCCGTTCAGGTCTTTCAGCAGATTTTCCAGATCGTCCACGTCGCGGCCGGTCAGCACCCTGCCGATGTGATCGCGGAACGCGCCCAGAATCGCGTCGGCGGTGTCGCCGGTGATCACGCCGGTGGGCGGCGCTTCGCCGTAGCCCACGGCGCCGGTGTCGGTGTGCAGCTCCACCACCACATCCTCCACGCTGCTCACGGTGCGCAGCGCGGTCTTGAACGGCACGCGCAGCGGCACGCTGATGCGCCCCAGCCGAACTTCGGTGATCTTCATGTTCTGTTCCCCCTCGTTGTGTTGCGGCCGCGGCCGGCGGTGCGCCGGACCGGGTCGGCAGCTTCCATTATAAGCGCCCCGCCGCCGGGATGCAAGGCTTTGCGCGCAGGAAGGCAATGACTAACCGCCGGGCCTTTTGCGTAAACTGTTGGGGCAGGGGGGTGGGCCGATGAACCGTGCGATCCATTTGCACAGGCAGGGCAAAACGCAGGCGGTGCGCCGGGGCGGGCCGCTGTTCGGGCCGGCATCGCCGCCCGACCTGGCGTTTTTGGTATTGGTGCTGGCGCTGGTGGCCTTTGGGCTGATCATGCTGTTCAGCGCCAGCTATGCGGTGGGGCTGTACCGCCGGGGCGATGCGTATACCTATATCCGGCCCCAGCTTCTGTACGCGGCCATCGGCACGGCGGCCATGTGGGCGGCCAGCCGGGTGGATTACCATGTGTTCCACAAGCTGGCCTGGCCGCTGCTGGGGCTGTCGGTGGCGCTGCTGGTCGTGGTGCTGTTCATGCCGGAATACAACGGCTGCAAACGCTGGATCGTACTGCCGGGGCTGGGCACGCTGCAGCCCAGCGAGATCGCAAAATTTGCCGTTGTGCTCACGTTCAGCCATATCATTTCGCTCAATCACACCCGCATGGGCTCGTTCGGTGTGGGCGTGCTGCCCTTTGCCGTGGTGCTGGGGGTGGTGGCGGCTTTGATGCTGATGGAGCCGCACCTTTCGGGCACGCTGCTGATTTTGGGCATCGGCGCGGTGCTGATGTTCGTGGGCGGCACAGGGCTGAAATGGTTCGTGCTGGCCGGTGTGGGCGGCATTTCGGCCATCGCGGCGGCGCTGGTGGCCGTGCCGGACCTGGTGCCGTATGCCAGCGACCGGCTTTCCAGCTGGCTGGACCCTTTTGCGGACCCTTTGGGCGACGGCCACCAGACCATCCAGAGCCTGTATGCCATCGGCTCGGGCGGGGCCACCGGGCTGGGGCTGGGCAACAGCCGGCAAAAGCACCTGTATGTGCCTGAGCCGCAGAACGACTTTATCTTTTCCATTGTGTGCGAGGAGCTGGGCTTTGTGGGCGCTTGCGCGGTGATTTTGCTGTTTGTGCTGCTGCTTTTGCGCGGCATTTCCATTGCGGCCCGCGCGCCCGACAAGTTCGGCGCGCTGCTGGTGGTGGGCTTTACCGTTCAGGTCACGCTGCAGGCGGTGCTGAACATGGCGGTGGTCACCAACACCATCCCCAACACGGGCATCAGCCTGCCGTTCTTTTCCTCGGGCGGCACAAGCCTGATGATGCTTTTGGGCGAGATGGGCATCGTTTTATCGGTTTCGCGCCGCGCAACGCAGTAAAAAACGGCCTTTTGGTCAAAAAAGCGTTCACGCCTTTTCCCCGTCCGGCATAGGCTGGGATAACTTATCGGGAACGGGGGAGTCAGTATGGGCGAGACTTTGGTGGTACGGGGCGGCCGGCAGCTGTACGGCGTGGCGGAAACGCCCGCGGCAAAAAACAGTGTTTTGCCGCTGCTGGCGGCCAGCCTGCTGTGCGACGGTGTTGTGCGGCTGCACCGGGTGCCCCGCCTTTCGGATGTGGAAAACAGCCTGGCGATCCTGCGCAGCGTGGGCTGCACGGCCCGGTGGACAGGGCGGGACGTGGTGATCCGCCCGGGCGGCGGGCTGAACGGCCTGCTGCCCGACGGGCCGGTGGGCAACATGCGGGCGTCGGTGCTGTTTGCGGCCCCGCTGCTGGCGCGCACCGGCCGCGTGGAGACCGGCATGCCCGGCGGCTGCAAGCTGGGCCCCCGGCCCATTGACATCCACCTGGACGGCCTGGTGCACATGGGGGCGGCGGTCAAATGGGGGCAGCAGCATCTGGTGCTGGAAGCGCCCCGCGGCCTGCATGGGGCCGATTACACCTTGCGCTACCCCAGCGTGGGCGCTACCGAAAGCCTGCTGCTGGCGGCGGCCACGGCCCGGGGCACAAGCGTGCTGCGCGGCGCGGCCTGCGAACCGGAAATCGTGGATCTGGCCGCGTTTCTGACCGGCTGCGGGGCCGATATCTCCGGCGCCGGCTCGCCGGTGATCCGGGTCAGCGGCGTGGGGCGGCTGGCGGGCACGGAGTTTTCGCCCATCCCGGACCGCATCGTGGCTTCCACGCTGGCGTGCGCGGTGGCCTCGGCGGGGGGCGAGGCGGTCATCCGCCGGTGCGACCCGTTTGCATTTGCCCCGCTGCTGGCCGCGCTCAAACAGGCGGGCTGCGGCGTGGATCTCTCGGCGCAGAATGAAGTCACCGTGCGCCGGCGCGGTGCGCTGTGCGGCATCGGCCGGGTGTTTACCGGCGTGTACCCCGGGTTTGCCACCGACGCGGCCCCGCTGCTGGCGGCGGCGCTGCTGTGCGCCGGCGGCGAAAGCAGCATCGAGGATACCGTGTTTGAACACCGCTTTTCCTGCGCGGCGGGCTTTGCGGCCATGGGCGCGGCCGTGCAGGCGCAGGGGCGCACGCTGACCATCCGGCCCTGCGGCGGGCTGCACGGCACTACAGTCACCTCGCCGGATCTGCGCGGCGGGGCGGCGCTGGCCATCGCGGCGCTGGCCGCAGCGGAGCCTACCCGCATCGAGAACGCGGCGACCATCGCCCGCGGCTACGAGGATCTGCCGGCCTTGCTGCGGCGGCTGGGCGCGCGGGCAGGGTGGGAATAACTGCAAAAGCGGGCTGTGAACAGCCGGATGGGCCGGCAAAAAAAATGGGCAGCTTTCCTGTCTGGTTCTCCAAAATAACCTTGCATTCAGCCTGAAAAAATGGTACGATACATACATATAGTGATTCCCACGCGCATTGTGGGCCAAAAGCCGTATCTGCGTGTGTCTGCCATACTTTTATCAGGAGGGTACATCCATGGCATTTATGCTTGACGAGGGGACCGAAGAAAACGTAACAGTTATCAAAGTAATCGGCGTTGGCGGCGGCGGCGGCAATGCGGTCAACCGCATGGTCGAGGGCGGCCTGCAGGGCGTGGAGTTCATTGCGATGAACACCGACGCCCAGGCTCTGCAAAAAAATAAAGCCACCATGAAGGTGCAGGTGGGCACCAAGCTGACCAAGGGCCGCGGCGCGGGCGCCGACCCCGAGGTCGGCCAGCGTGCTGCCGAGGAAAGCAAGGATGAGATCGCCAACGCCCTGCGCGGCGCGCAGATGGTGTTTATCACGGCGGGCATGGGCGGCGGCACCGGCACCGGTGCCGCGCCGGTGGTGGCCGAGGTGGCGCACGATCTGGGTATCCTGACGGTGGGCATTGTGACCAAGCCCTTTGCCTTTGAGGGCAAGCGCAAGATGGGCCTGGCCGAGCAGGGCATCTCGAACCTGATGATGCACGTGGACAGCCTGATCGTCATCCCCAACGAGCGGCTCAAGCTGATCAGCCAGGAAAAGATCACCCTGATGAATGCGTTCGAGGCGGCCGACAATGTGCTGCGGCAGGGCGTTGAGTCCATCTCGGCGCTGATCAACGTGCCCGCCTTCATCAACCTGGACTTCGCCGACGTGCGCTCCATCATGAAGGATGCCGGCTACGCCCACATGGGCGTGGGCAGCGCCAAGGGCGCGGGCAAGGCCGAAAACGCGGCCAAGGCTGCGGTGTCCAGCCCGCTGCTGGAGACCAGCATCTCCGGCGCCCACGGTGTGATCATCAACATTACATCCAGCCCGGACATTGGCCTGGAGGACGTGGAGCAGGCCGCCGGCCTGATCACCCAGAGCGCCCATCCGGACGCCAACATCATCTGGGGTACCGCGTTCGACGAGAACCTGGCCGACGAAATGCGCATTACCGTGGTGGCCACCGGCTTTGAATCCAAGCCGGCCGCCGCACAGCCCGCCGTTTCGGGCGTGGGCACGGTGCAGACGCCCGACCCCGTTGTGGGCCAGCAGAGCGAGGCGGCCAAGCCCGCCGCCGACGCCCAGGTCAAAACCGCAGAGAGCGACAAGGATTATTTTGAAGACATCATGACGCTGCTGAAGAACCGCAAATAACAGCGGCCCTTTGCAGCACAGGCAGAATCAGCAAACGCTCCGGCAGAGGGGATCTCCTCTCTGCCGGAAGCTTTATCCGGGAACGCATCGGGGGTGCAGCCGTTGGAACAGCAGAAAATGGGCTTCAAGACTTCGCTTTTGGGCTTCCATAAAGGGGACGTGCTGGCGTGTATCGACCGCATGGCCGCCGAAAATCTGGAACAGCAGCGGCAGGCAGAACAGCGTGCCGCCGCGCTGGAGGATCAGCTCGGCACGCTGAGAGCGGAAAAGGACGGCCTGGAGACCCGGCTGGAGGAAAGCACGCACGCGGTGGTGCAGGCAGCCGAGCAGGCGGCCGCCCAGCAAAAGCGCGCCGAGGAAGCCGAGACCCGCGCCCCGGCGCTGAACGAGCAGCTCCCCCACATGGAACCGCGGGCGCAGGACTATAAAAAGCGCCTGTTTGTGCGTGAGGAAGAAGCAGTGGTGCTGCGGCGGGACAATACCCGCCTGACCGAAACGCTGCGCGAAAAGCAGCAGGAGCTGGAGACGATGCTGGCCCAGCTGAATGCCGCCAAAAAAGACTGCGAGGAAAAACTGGCGGCCATGCAGCAGCAGGCCGAACAGACGGCGGCGCAGGCCCAGGCCGATGCCGAAGCCGATGTGCGCGCCGCGGCCCGCCGCGCGGAGGAGACCGTGCAGCAAGCACAGCAGCAGGCAGCCCAGGCCGCCGCCGAAGCGGACAGCCGTGCCCGCGCCGCCCAGCAGGAGGCCCAGCAGACTGTGGCCGAACTGCAGGCCCAGGCGGCCCGGCAGGTGCGTGACGCCGAACAGCAGGCGGCCCAGGCGGCGGCCGAAGCCGACCGCCGCGCCCAGACCGCCGAGCAGCAGGCCGACCAGCGCGCCCGCAAACCCGAGCAGGATGCGGCGGCGCAGCTGGCGGCCCGCCAGCAGGCGCTGGCACAGCAGGCCGCGGCCGCAAAAGAGCAGATGACCGACAGCGCGGCCCAGATCGCGCAGAATCTGGCCGCTGTCAAGCGGGACCTGGCCGCGGTGGACCAGCGCATCGCCGAGGTGACGGCGGAGCTGCAGCGCTCCACTCAGGCGCTGACCGAGGCGCTGGCCCAGGCGGAGCACAACATTGAATCGCTGGGCGTGCAGATGAACCGCTTCCCCGAGCAGGCAGCCGCGCAGAGCCGGCCGGGCAAAAAGCAGCCCGCCGCCGCGGCGCAGCCTGCCGCCCGAAACGCGGGCAGCTCCCGGCCGCGCCCCCAAAAGCCGGCCGGCCTTTCGGAACTTTTGCTGGATAAGCTGGCCCGCATGCTGGGCGAATAACGCCGCCCCGAACACCCTGATACAAAAAACGCCGGGCTTTCCCCCAACAACAGGGGAAAGCCCGGCGTTTTTTGTTGTGCGCTGGGGCTTGTCTTGGTCAACGCCGGGGCACGCTGCTGGTGCCCTTTTCCATCAGGTAGGTGGCCTCCAGGTCGGCAATGTGCAGCTTGACGGCCAGCGGGTAAGCGTTGTAGGCGTCGCTGATGGCAAAGCTGCCGCCCCGGGCCGAATCGTCAAACCCGCCCATGTGCCAGCGGATCGCCACCGCCTCGGCGGTTTTCAGCTTCATGAACCGTTCGATGAGAAATACGCTTTTCTCGCCGTGGCCATAGGGGAACCGATCCTCCACGCTGTAGCTGGGGACTTTTTCCCACTGGCCGGTGGCCTCGTTTTTCACGTTGCGGGTGCCGGACTTATAATAGTTGGCCTTGCACAGGTCATGCAGCAGCGCGCAGATGGCATAGCTCTCCTCGCTTTCGCCCTCGGCAAAAAAGTGGTCGTGCAGCGCGTGGTACACATTCAGGCTGTGCATCACCAGGCCGCTTTCGCAGGCGCCGTGGAACCGCGTGGAGGCCGGCGCGGTAAAAAAGTCGGTGGTGTCCAGCCATTCCAGCAGCTTCTCGCTGCCGGGGCGGGCGATGTGCGCCTTATAGATCGCGATAAACTCTCCCCGGTAATCCATCACAGCTCCATCTCGTCCAGAATGCCCTTGAGAATGGCGATCTCGTCATGGCTGAGCGAGATGCCTTTGCCCATCTTCACGCCGTCCGGCGCCCAGTCGCGGATATCGTACTTGGGCTCGCGGCCGTTCCAGCTGACCATGTTCAGCTGGCGCTCCCAGCCGTTGGCGCCCTGCGACAGCACGGCGATGCGTTCGGTGATCTCATATTTGAATTCTGCCATAAAAATACTCCCTGCCTTGTTTATGGCCGGCGCAGCTCCCTTTGGGGGGAGAGGGCCGGCGGTTTTTCTATCATACATAATACGGGACCCGGCCCGCATATACACCCCAAAACTACTAAATACTAGCCTCACCCCCCCGGCAGGCCGCCTGCTCTTGCAAAACCCGGGCACCGCGGCGCGCTGCCCGGCCGGGGTCGGGGCGAAATACAAAGCTTTGGTCAGCCGTTGGGGGCTTCTTCCCGCCATTCCACAACGCGCTCCACGCTTTCGTCGTCCTGCACGGCGGTGTTCTTGGCCGGGCGGTACACCGTGGGGGAGCAGCTTTGCAGCAGCTGCTCGGCCGCGGGCACGGCGTTTTCGGGCGCGTAGAACTGCCGCAGCCCGGGCCGGTCGCCAGCTAAAAAGTCCTCGGCGTTCTTTTGCGCAGAGGAGATGCAGCGGGCTTTGTATCCGTCGCTCAGGCCGGAACGGTCTTTTCCGTACGCTGTCCCCGCTGTACGGGGCGCGCCGGCGGCCGGGTGCGGGCCGCTGCCCGGCGGCACATTGTGGGGCTCGTTGGGCAGGTTGTCCATTTCGTGGCGGATAAACGGACCTAATGTGTTCATGCAAAAACACCTCCGGGGCTAGTGTGCCCCGGCCCGCGGCGGGAAATACCCGGCCGCGGCGGCAGGCTTACACGCTGTCCGGGTCGGCGCACAGATCCGCCAGCGTCACGCTGTCCATGTATTGGTTGACCACGGCGTCCAGCCCGCTCCAGAACCGGCGCGAGGGGCACACGCCCTCGTGGGGGCAGGTGCCGTCCGGATCTTCCAGGCAAGGGATGGAGGCCAGGCTCCCTTCCACCGCGCGGATGATCTCGCCGGCGGTGTACTCCGCAGGGGGCTTGACCAGCTGGTAGCCGCCCTGGCTGCCCCGCAGGCTTTTTACCAGGCGGGCGCGCGCCAAGGGCGTGACGATCTGTTCCAGATATTTCAGGCTGATCTGCTGATGTTCGCTGACCTCTTTCAGCGAGATGCAGGCGTCGGCGGGGTGCACGGCCAGCTCCATCATCAATCGCAGCGCGTAGCGGCATTTGGTCGAATACTTCATACAAAGCCATCCTTTCGCTTCTAGTATACCATGCCCCGGCGGAAATTTTCAATCCCGCACAGGTGAACTGCCTGCAGCTGCCACTGGCGGGGCATCCTGTTTTGTGGTATCATATACTGATGGAAAAACAAAATGAAAGCGAGGTGATCGTCATGCAGCATCGCCGGATCGATGCGGCACAGGCAATCCGCCTGCTGGACATGGCCCAGGCGATCGCGGTGGACGTGCGGGAACCGGATGAATACGCCGCCGGCCATATCCCGGGTGCGGTGGCACTGCCGCTGGACCGCATTGCGGCCGAAGCAGCCCGGCTTTTACCCGATAAGGACGCCCGGCTGCTGGTGTACTGCCGTACCGGGCGGCGCAGCGAAGAGGGCTGCGCGGCGCTGCAGGCGCTGGGGTACCGGCAGGTCGAGGACCTGGGCGGCCTGCTGAGCTGGCCTTATGAGCTGGAAGAATGACTGCCGCGGCGGAAAATGTTAATTTTCTTTACAACACTTGAAATTCCTATAGGAATAGTATAATATAGGGGCGTGCAGCATCGCACAAACCATATCCCCGAGAGAAAGGATCGGATATCGTGGAAAAGATCGTATATGTAGACAATGCGGCCACCACCCCCTGCGACCCGCGTGTGGTCGAGGTGATGACCCGGGCGCTTTCGGGCGCATGCGGCAATCCCTCCAGCCATTACAGCGTAGGGTACGAGGCCAAGGAATTTGTAGATACAGCCCGCGCGCAGGTGGCAAAGGCGCTGAACGCCAGCCCGGACGAGATCTATTTTACCGGCTGCGGCAGCGAGGCGGACAACTGGGCCGTCAAGGGCGCGGCGCTTACCAAGGCACGCCAGGGCAAAAAGCACCTGATCACCTCGGCGTTTGAGCATCACGCCATCCTGCACAGCATGCGTTCGCTGGAACGCATCGGGTTTGAAGTGACCTATATCAAGCCCACCCCCGAGGGCTTTATCCGCCCGGAGGATGTGGAGGCCGCCCTGCGCGACGATACGGCCCTGGTCACCATTATGATGGCCAACAACGAGATCGGCACCATCCAGCCCATCAAGGAGATCGCGGCCATCTGCAAAAAGCACGGCGTCTGGTGCCATACCGACGCGGTGCAGGCGGTGGGCGCCATCCCGGTGGATGTGAAAGAGCTGGGCGTGGATATGCTTTCGCTCAGTGGTCACAAGTTCAACGGCCCCAAGGGCGTGGGCGCGCTGTACTGCCGCAAGGGCGTCTGGCCGCAGAACCTGATCGACGGCGGCAGCCAGGAGGCCCGCCACCGCGCCGGCACCGAAAATGTGGCCGGCATTGCGGGCATCGGCCTGGCGCTGGAGCTGGCCACCGCCACGCTGGACGAAAAAATGGCCCATGAGCGCACGCTGCGGGATTATGTCATCGACCGTGTGCTGAACAATATCCCCGAGGCCCGGTTGAACGGCAGCCGCGAAAACCGCCTGCCCGGCAACGTGAACTTGAGCTTCCCGGGGCTGGAGGGCGAGACCATCCTGTTGGATCTGGATATGCACGGCATCTGCGCGTCCACCGGCAGCGCCTGCAACTCCGACAGCCTGGACCCCAGCCATGTGCTGCTGTCCATCGGTGTGCCGGAGGAAATCGGCCATGGGTCCATGCGGTTCACCTTTGGCCCGCAGAACACCATGGAAGAAGCCGAATATCTGTGCGAAACGCTGGAGCAGGTGATCCCGCGCCGCCGCGCAATGAGCTGCATGTGGCTTGAGGGACAGAACACCGCCCGCGATTTCAGCTTAAAAGGAGAGCATTGAGTTATGGCAGGAATGTACAGCGAAAAGGTCATGGAGCATTTTGCAAACCCGCACAACGTGGGTGAGCTGCCCGACGCCAACGGCGTTGGCGAGGTGGGCAACCCCAAGTGCGGCGATATCATGCGCATGTACCTGAAGATCGAAAACAACGTGATCACGGATGTCCGGTTCAAGACGTTCGGCTGCGGCGCGGCCATTGCCACCAGCAGCATGGCCACCGACCTGATCAAGGGCAAAAGCCTGGATGACGCGCTGAAGCTGACCAATAAAGCGGTGGTCGAAGCGCTGGACGGCCTGCCCCCGGTCAAGGTGCACTGCTCGGTGCTGGCGGAGCAGGCGGTGAAAGCGGCTATTTCGGACTACTACCGCCGCCTGGGTGTGGATCCCGAACCCATCGTGGGCAAACTGGAAGAGGACTGCGAGCACTGCGAAGGCGGCGCCTGCGGGCTGTAAGCGACAGCAAGCAAACCATAAAACAGAAAAAGGCCCGGACCCTGCCGAACGGCAGAGCCCGGGCCTTTTTGCTGCGCGCGGCAGAAAAGCGCCTGCCTGCCGCGGCTGCGCCGGGAGAGCGCCTTGCGGCAAAAGAACACGTATTTTCGTTTATTAAAATACATAACTATAAAGGAGGAAAGGAGGATAAAGCTGTTTTGCCCGGCGGCATACAGCTCC
>CAMFSB010000018.1 GCA_945982465.1 uncultured Faecalibacterium sp.
CCGGTGCCTTGCAGCTCGTCCCGCAGCTCCAGATAGGTGCGCGGCTGGGCAAACGGCCCCTCCACGCCGGGGAAAAACACGTTGTGGTCGCCGTCGGCGCCGTTGCCCTGCCACTCGTACCCCGGGAACAGCGGCCAGCCCTCGTCCTGCGCGCGGCGGGCCAGCGCCAGCACCTGCTGCCAGTCGCGCTGCCAGTCGGCTTCGGGGATCAGGTCCTCCAGCTCGCCGCCCGTGGGGGTGCGGCGGATGGCAAACGGGTAATAGGCGATGGGCCAGAAGTCCATCACCTGCTTTGCCTGCTCGTACCAGCGGTCCAGCTGGCCCATCTGGTTATGGTGGATGTTGGCGTGCATATCGGCCCAGAGATGTTCGTACTGCATAAGCTCCTCCTCGGCATGGGCGGGGCCTGCGGCCCCGGGGCGGTTTGTTCCTCTGCTCTTACAAATAACACATTTGCAGGGCGTTTGTAAACTTATAAAATCGCTGAATTTCCGTTATTTCTTTTGTATTTGTATTCTTTTTTGAGCAGTTTGTCTTATAAAATGCCCGCGGTGGCTTGCGCCCAGCCCGCCCGCGCCGTATACTAAAGCCAAATCCGCCCGCCGCCGGGCGGGCGCGAAAAGGAGGCATACGCCGTGAGCCGCACACAGCCGCTGTACAAACGCATCGAAGCCGACCTGCTGGAGCAGATCAACCTTGGCCGCTACCAAAAGGGCGACTGCATCCCGCCCGAGCAGGCCCTGTGCGCCCGGTACGGCGTTTCGCGGGTGACCATCCGCAAGGCGCTGCAGCAGCTGGTGGACCAGGGCCTGCTTACCCGCACGCCGGGCGTGGGCACGCGGGTGGCGCGGCTGCCCATCACGCCCAAGCTGCCGGGGCTGGCCGGCTTTGCCGAGGAGATGCGCGCCCAGGGCCTTACCCCCCGCACCGAGGTGACACAGTTTTGCCTGCAGCCCGCCGACGCCCGGATCGCGCAGCGGCTGGGGGTGGCCGAGGGCGCGCCGGTCTATTACTTCAAGCGCAGCCAGTACGCCGACAACGCCCTGTTTTTGCTGGAAAGCACCCACATGTCGGCCGAGGCGTTCCCCGGCATTTCGCTGCAGGTGCTGCAGACCGGCAAATACCGCTATGTGGAAAAGCGGCTGGGGCTGAAGATCGCGGGCCACCACCACATCATCACACCCATTCTGGCCGACGCGGCGCTGGCGCGGCTGCTGGACCTGCCCGAAGGTACCCCGCTGCTGAAGGACGAAAACACCACCTTTTTGGAGGACGGCCGCGTGCTGGATTTTACCGAGCAGGTGTACAATTCCACCCGCTACCAACTGGAATACTACCGCCGCTGACCGGCCGCGGCTGGGCCTTTGGCGGCAGAAAAGCCGCGCGGTTTTTCCGCGGGGTGCCCGTGGCTGCGGCCGGGCGGCCTCCGCGGGCCGCTTTTGGCCCAAGCAGCCAAGCAAAAGCAAACAAAAAACGCCCTGCGGCGGCCTTTTTCGCAAGGTCCGCCGCAGGGCGCTGTGTTGATGGGCCGGCTGTGAGGCCGCCCGGTTTTACGCCTGCCCCACGCGCCCGAAAATGGTCACGCTGACCGGCTGCAGCCGCGCCGTGTCGGCCACGCGCAGCTCGGCGCCGCGCCACAGGCTGGCCGAACTGCCGTCGCACAAAAGCCGCCACGGGCCGGCCGGCAAGGCCGCGCTGCGGACCTCGTCCGTCGGGTTGTAAAACACCGCGATGGCCGGCCACAGCGCGCCGTCGCCGGGGGCAGCGGCCAGCTGCCAGCCCACCACCGGCTGCTCCGTGCAGAAAAACTCGATGGCGTCGGCGCTTTCGCGGCTGGGGTCGCCCAGCCGCGGGAAGGCCGCCCGCAGCGCGATCAGGCCGCGGTAATAATCCACCAGACTATGGAAGCGCCCGGCACGCGCCCAATCCAGCCGGTTCAGCCCAATGGGCGAACGGTAGCTGTTGCCCTCGCCGCGCTTGGTGCGGGCAAACTCCTCCCCCGCCTGCATAAAGGGCATGCCTTTGCACGTCAGGTAAATGCCGGCAGCCAGGCGATTCTGCGCCAGCAGCGTTTCGTCCATCCGGTCGTAATCCGGCTTTGCGCCGGCGGCGGCTGCTGCCGTCAGGGCCAGCTTGTCCCACAGGGTATAGTTGTCGTGGGCGGATACATAACTGATGATCTGCCCCGGGTTTTGGGGGTGCAGCACCTCGCTGCGGCACCAGGCCGCCACCGCCGCGCCCACATCCCAGCTTTTTTCGGGCCCGCCGTTCACATAGCCCGGTGCGGCGGCGTCAAAGCAGCCGCCCTTGATGGCGTCGCGGGTATTGTCGCAGAACCCGCCGATGCGCCCGTCCAGCGCGGCCAGGTGGTCCCTGTCGGCCGCAGGGGCGCGCAGCGCGCTGGCCCCGCCCCGCCACGGCTCGCCGTACATCAGGATGGTTTCGCCGCCGGGCAGGGCGTCCAGCGCGGCGCGGGCCGCGTTCATGGTGTCCACGTCCAGCAGGCCCATCAGGTCAAAGCGGAAGCCGTCCAGATGATACTCTTTGGCCCAGTACACCAGCGAGTCGATCACATACCGGCGCATCATGGGCCGCTCGGTGGCGGTCTCGTTGCCGCAGCCCGAGCCGTTGGAGGGGGCGCCGTCCTCGTTCTGGCGGAAATAGTAATACGGCACACAGGCGTTGAACGGGTTTTCCCACCGGTAAAGGTGGTTGTACACCACATCCATCACCACGCCGATGCCCGCGCTGTGCAGCGCCGCCACCATCTGCTTGACCTCGCGGATGCGCACCTCGCCGCGGCGGGCATCGGTGGAATAGCTGCCCTCGGGCACGTTGAAGTTGACCGGGTCGTAGCCCCAGTTGTACTGGCGGCCCAGGTTTTTGCCCTCGTCCACGCTGCCAAAGTCAAAAAACGGCATCAGCTGCACATGGGTCACGCCCAGCCGTTTGAGATACGCCAGGCAGGTGGGGTGCACGCCGTCGAACGAAAGGGTGGTGTTTTCCTGCGTAAAGGCCAGGTATTTGCCCCGCCAGCTCAGGCGCACGCCCGAGGCCGGGTCGGCGGAAAAATCCCGCACGCCCACCTCCCACACCACGCGGCGCGCGGGCGGGGCGGCGGGCCGTCGGTCGTGCTGCCAGCCGCGGGGGTCGGTGGCGGCCAGGTCCACGATCATGCTGCGCGTGCCGTTGAGCCCGGCGGCGCGGGCATAGGGGTCGGGGGTCTCGCGGCTTTCGCCGTCCACCGTGACCAGATAGGTGTAATACTGGCCGGCGCGGTCGCCGGGCAGGTACAGCATCCACACGCCGCGCCCGCCCGGCGCCATGGGCAGCTGGGCCTGCAGAAAGCCGCCGTCGCCGGCCGCGTACAGCCGCACGTCCACCGCCTGCGCGGTGGGCGCCCACACGCGCAGCGTGGTGCCCGCGTGGGTGTACGCCGCGCCCAGCATGCCGTCGTAGGTATATTCCGCGGCAAAGCGCTCGCTTTCGAACCATTCTTTCCAATCCCGTGGGGTCCTTGCAGCCATAAAAGAGCGCGCACTCCTTTTTTGTCCTGTATTTTACACTGTCTTATCCATGATAGCCCACCGCGCCCGCTTTTTCAAGCGGTGCGGGCACACTTTTCCCGCCGGGGCGCTTTTTCTCCGGCCGGTTTCGTGGTACAATGATTTCATTGAACGGAAGGGAGGCCGCAGTATGGGCACGGCAAACGACTGGGAAAATCTGATGAACGGGGTGTTCGGCTCCGGTGGGCGGGTGCGCCTGCCGGACGAGAACACGGCGGCCGCCGGCGCTGACCCGCTGGCGGAGCTGCAGCGCGCCCTGGCAGAGCAGCAGCACGCGCTGGATGAAAAGCTCAAGGCCCAGAGCGCATCCCTGCGGCAGAGCGACGCGGCCACCCAAAAAGCGCTGGAGGACAGCCGCGCCATGCTGAAAAGCATGGAGGCCGACGGCCTGCTGGCCAAGGGCACGGCGGATCTGGCGCCGGAAAAGCGCGGCAGCTTTGCGGGCCTGGCCGACGAGGTAAAAAAGACCGTTCTGGGGCAGGACGCCTTTGTGGACAGCCTGGTGCGCGCCATGCGCCGGCCGTTTGTGCTGGGCGCCGAGGGCGACGGCGCGCGCAACGTGATCCTGATCACCGGGGCCGAGGGCACCGGCCGGCACTTTGCGCTGGCGGCGGTCGCCCGTGAAATGGCGGCCCGCGGCCTGCTGAAAAGCAATCTCATCGAGACGATGGACCTCTCGCTCTATCCCGGTCCGGCGCAGGAAAAGCTGTTTTTGCAGGATCTGTACGCGGCCCTGCACGCCCCCGGCGAGATCGTCGCCTTTGAAAACTACGAAAGCTGCCACCCGGGCTTTTTAAAGGTGCTCAGCGATTTGTGCGTGCGGGGCACGGCGCCCCTGTCCACCCGGTATGTGGTGAACAACGCGGGCTATCTGGTGGACGCAGGCACCGCGCTGGTGCCGGGGGCGGTGTCCAGCATTACGGCCTGCGGCAAGTATCTGGTGTTCTTCAGTGCCCGCGGGCGCGAGGCCATGGCCGATAAGTTCGGCGCGGCCATGGTGTCGGCGCTGGGCGATGTGTGCTCCACCGGGGCCTACGCGCAGGAGAGCATGCAGAAGCTGGCGGCCCAGCACCTGAACGCGCTGGCCCAGCGGGTATCGGCCCGGCTTTCGCTGACGCTTTCGGCGGGGGGCGACGTGCGCGACCACGTGGCCGCCCAGTGCACGCCGGTGCGGGGGGCCGAGGGCATTGTGGAGCAGTGCGACAAGATCTTCCGCGCGTTGAGCGAATACTGCCTGCTGCACGACGAGCTGACCAGCGGCACCGTAGCGCTGCGCATGGACGGCGATACGCTGACCTTTGCCATCAACGGCGGGCAGCCGGCCCCGCTGTACGCTTTGCTGCCCGGCGAATACAAGGGCGCGCTGGAGGCCGTGCAGGCCGAGCTGGACCAGGTGGTGGGCCTTGGCCCGGTCAAGGAATACGTGCTGGCGCTGGCCGACAACGTGCGCATCCAGCAGCGGCGCAGCGCCGCAGGCATGAAAAACGCCAGCCTTTCGATGCACATGATCTTTACGGGCAACCCGGGTACCGGCAAAACCACCATTGCCCGCATCGTGGCCCGCTATCTCAAGGCCATCGGCGCGCTGCGCGGCGGCCAGCTGGTAGAGGTGAGCCGGGCCGACCTGGTGGGCCGGTATTCCGGCCACACCGCCCCGCTGACCAACAGCGTGATCGAAAGCGCGCTGGGCGGCGTGCTGTTCATCGACGAGGCGTACAGCCTGTACCGTGGCGAGCAGGACAGCTTTGGCCTGGAGGCCATCGACACGCTGGTCAAGGGCATGGAGGACCACCGCAGCGATCTGGTGGTGATCCTGGCGGGCTACTCGCACGAGATGGCGGAATTTTTAAAGGCCAACAGCGGCCTGGCCAGCCGCTTCCCCAACACCATCGAGTTCCCCGACTACACCGCCGGGGAGCTTTTGGCCATCACCCGCATCCAGGCCCAGAGCAAGGGCTACCGGCTGGACGAAGCCTGCGAGCTACCGCTGCTGGGCTACTACGGCCGCCGCCAGGCCGAGGACGCGGCCAAGGCCGGCAACGGCCGGCTGGCGCGCAACACGCTGGAACAGGCCATCCTGAATCAGAGCCGCCGGCTGGTGGCCGAGCCGGAGGCCCCGCTGGATGTGATCCTGCCCGGGGATTTTGATCTGGACTGACGCTGCGCCCGCCGGGGTGAACCGGGGGCGCGGGCGGCCTGTGTCTGCCCTGCCGCCCGGAAGCGCGCCCATACAAAACATACAAAAAGCCGCCCTCCCGCACGCAGTACGGGAGGGCGGCTTTTGCTTTTGGTTGAATCCCTGGAGTTTGTGCCGCAGGCGGCGTCAGCGCAGCTGGCTTTTGCGGATCTTGCCGGTGGCTGTGCGGGGGAAATCCTCCACAAAGGCCCACAGGGTGGGCACCTTGAACTTGGCCAGCCGGGCCGCACAGTAGCTTTGCAGCTCGTCGGCGGTGACCGACGCGCCAGGCGTCAGCTGCACAAAGGCCTTGACGGCCTGATCGCGGATGGGGTCGGGCACGCCGATGACGGCCGCGTCGGCCACCAGCGGGCTGGAGTTGAGCACACACTCCACCTCCAGGCTACTGATGTTTTCGCCGGCGCGCTTGATCATGTTGCCCCAGCGGTCCACAAAATACAGCCAGCCGTCGGCGTCCAGATAGCCCCGGTCGCCGGAGTGCAGCCAGCCGTCGGCGTCGATCAGGGCAGCGGTGGCCTTGGCGTCCCGGTAATAGCCGGCCACGATCGACTGGCCGGGCACGCCGTGCACGCAAATCTCACCCAGGGTGCCGGGGGGTACCTCGTCGCCGTCGCAGTTGATGATCTTGATCTCATACGAGAGGGCCGGCCGCCCCACCGAGGGCCACCGCTTTTCGCCGCACAGCGGCGAGCAGGTAACGCCCGAGACCGTTTCGGTCATGCCGTAGGAGTTGAGCAGGCTCACGCCGAAGCGCTGTTCAAACGCGTCCTTTTCCTCGTCGCTCAGGCCCATGGAAAAATAGATCTGCTTGAGGCAGTGGTCCTTTTCCCACGGCTGAACGGGCTGCAGCAGCATGGTGCGGTTCATGATGGACATGGTATCGGTAAAGCTGGCCTTAAAGTCCACCACCTGCCGCCAGAAGCGCCGGGCGCTGTAATGCTCCACCATCACCAGCACGCTGCCGGTGCAGATCACCGGCATGGCCGCCATCTCCTGAAAATCCATGTGGTAGCAGGGCATGGAGGACAAAAAGCGGTCGCCGTGCTCCATGCCCATCTGCGCCACATGCACCAGCCCGCCGTAGATCACGTTGCAGTGGGTGTACACCGCCCCCTTGGGGTGCTGGGTGGTGCCGCTGGTAAACAGGATCACCGCCATTTCCTCAGTGGACACCGGGCGCACGCAGCGCAGCGTTTCGGGCTGGCGGGCAGTGCCGTCGGCCCAGTTCAGAACGCCGGCGGCGTCGGTGCGGCCGCCTGTCAGGATGAGCCTGTCCAGCCCCAGCATCTCCCGGTTGCCGGTGTAGATATCCAGCGTGCGCGGCTCGGTGATCACCGTGCGGATCTGGCATTTTTTGAGCACATAGCTGCTTTCGGGCAGGCGGTAATGCTCGTTCAGCGGCACCGACACCGCCCCGATCTGGGCCAGCGCCAGCCAGCAGACCAGATATTCGGGGGTGTTGTGCAGGTGCAGCGCCACCAGCTCGCCCTTTTCGATGCCCAGCTCCAGAAACCAGTTGGCCGTGCGGCGCACCAGGGCATCAAATTCGGCGTATGTATACCGGCGCACCGAATCGTCGGTGGCGACGTACACCAAAAAGGTGCAGCCGCCGTAGCAGCGCACCGTTTCGTCCCATTGACTGCGCAGGGTGCGGCTACCTACAATGTTCGTCATAGCAGGCTCCCTTATAAAGTTCCGGCGCCCGCCCGGGCGCCGGAAAAGCACAGCGGAATGACCCGCCGCTTACGAGAGTTTCGCGGTCAGCTGGGGCAGGATCTTGTACAGGTCGCCCACCAGGCCGAAGTCGCAGTTCTTGAAGATGGGCGCGCCCTTATCTTTGTTGATGGCCACGATCACCTTGCTCTTGTTGATGCCGCCGATGTGCTGCACCTGGCCCGAAACGCCCACCGTGATGATCAGGTCGGGCTTGACCTGCACGCCGGTGATGCCCATATACTGGCTCATCCACTTGTTGTTCTCGGCCACGGGGCGGCTGCAGCCCACGTCGGCGCCGATGGCGGCGGCCAGCGCGCGGCACAGCGCCAGGTCCTCTTCGGCGGCCAGGCCGCGGCCCACGTCCACGATGCGCTTGGCGGCGGCCAGGTTCACCGTGACCTGATGCTTTTCGTTGCGGGCAACGCGCTTGACGGCGGCAGGCACTTCGCCGCACAGGGGCGCAAAGCTGGCGCAGGCGGGCAGGGGCTCGCCGGCCTCAAACGCGCCGCTGTTCAGCGTGACCACGCCGTACGGGGCGGTGTAGGTCAGCCGGCGCACAGCCGTGCCGCCGTATACGGTGCGGGTGAAGCTGAGCGCCTCGCCCACGGTGCCGAATTCGCCCACGTTGGAGAACACGGCGGTGTCCAGCAGCACGCCCAGCTTGCCGGCCAGCGCGCGGCCCAGGATGGTGTTGCCCACGAACACAAAGGCCTTGGGGTCCTTTTTCACCGCCTCGGCAATGGGGGCGGCAAAGTCCTCGGGCGAGTTTTCGTCCCCGATGGGGGCGTACAGGATGGCGTCGGCCCCGCAGGCAGCGGCGGCCTGGGCGTCGGCTTCGCCGCCGAACACCACGGCGGTCACACGGTCAGCCAGGGTCTTGGCGCCGGCGCACAGCTCGTTGAGCATGGCGGCGTCTTCAGTCACTACAAAAATGGACGGAACAGCCATGATTGAAATCCTCCTATCGCATCGCGGCACGGCGCGCACCGGCGCGCGGCCGCGGTCATTTTTATTACAGGGCTTCCTTTTTCAGGAAAGCCACCAGCGCGTCCACAGCTTCCTCGTTGTCGCCCTCGACGATCTCCATGCGGCGCTCGCGCTGCTCGGGGGCTTTCTGCTCCAGCGTCTGGGACGAGGCGGCCGCGCCGCTCAGATCGGGCGCCAGTACGCCGACGGGCTTTTTGCCGGCCTTCATGATATCGCGCATGGCGGGCACGGCGGGGGTGTTGATCTCGGACGAGACCGACAGCACGCAGGGCAGCGCCACTTCAAAGGTCTCGGTGCTGTTTTCCAGCGCGCGCTCCACCTTCAGCGCATCGCCCTCCACGGCGATGGCGGTAACGTTGTTCAGCGTGGGCTGGCCCAGCAGCGCGCCCACCTGGATGCCCACCACCTGGGCGTACATATCGGAAGAACCGGTGCCGCACAGCACCAGGTCCACGTCGCCCAGCTCGCGCACGGCGGCGGCCAGAGCCTTGGCGGTCTCCAGCGAATCCTCAAACGTGTGGTCATCGGCCATGACCAGCTTCAGCTCATCGGCCCCGCGGGACAAAATGTCCTTACGGATCTTGGTGGGCTCCAGCATGGCGGTGCTGCCTACGCTGACGGCTACCAGCTTGCCGGCAGTCTCGGCGGCCAGCTTTTTGCCGGCTTCCAGCGCGTTCAGGTCATACTGGCTGATCTTGGCGGGCACGCCCTCCAGCGACAGCTCCCGGCTGGGCAGGACCTTGATCTGTTCTTCATCGGGTACGATTTTGCAACATACTGCAATTTTCATGTCTTCACCTGCTTCTCCATATTCAGCGATCAACACAGAGGGCGGCGCCCCCTGCACGAACCTAAAGAAAAAGGCCCCTCGGCGCACGAAAACAGCCCCGGGCGGGCGCGAAAGTTCAAATCTAAGCGATTTGCACAATGAATTGGGGTTGAGTTTGTTGATAATATGTTTGACAATCAAACATGTTATTTGTTACAATTTTCGCAAAGAACTTTCGACTAAACCTAGTTTATTATCCAATGGCAGTTCTGTCAACCCCATAACGATGCAAAAGAAATAAAAAACTTTTTCATTTCCAAAAAAATTGATGTAAAACGGCAATTGTCCGCGGAAAAAGGCGCCAAAAATACTAAAAATCGCCTTTGTAAAACTCGTTTTTTCACGTCCTTATTGTTTGAGAACCGAACGATAAGGACGTTTCCCCCGTGTTGGGGCCGCCCAGGGGGACGGCACGGGAGCCGCCGCCCGCAACAGAAAGGAGTCAGAACGATGTCAAAACCGCTTGAAGGCCTGCGCGTGCTGGATGTGAGCGAGGGGATCCCCTACATCGGCAGCATGTTCGCAGATTACGGCGCCGAGGTGCTCAAGGTCGAGCGCCCGGGCGCAGGCGACGCCGTGCGCGGGCGGGGCGCCTCGCAGAACGTCAGCTACGCTTCCTATTATCTGCGCGGCAAAAAGAGCCTGGCCGTAGACTACACGGTGCCCGCGGGCGCCCAGATCGTAGCCCGGCTGGCCGCCGGGGTGGACATGGTGGTGTTTACCGCCGCCGAGGACACGCTGCGCCCGCTGGGGCTGGACTACGCCAGCCTGAAAGCCGCCAACCCCAAACTGGTGTACGGCGTGCTGACGCCCTTTGGCGAGGCCGGCCCCTGGAAGGACCTGCCCGACTATGACCTGCTGGTGATGGCCCGCAGCGGCCTGCTGGAAAAGACTGGCTTCCCCGAAAAGCCCACCAAGTTCGGCTTCCCGCTGGGGTATGTGTACGCCAGCTGGCACCTGACCGCCGGCATGATGGCCGCTTATCTGGCCGCGCAGAGCTCCGGCGAGGGGCGCAAGGTGTCGTGCAGCAGCTGGCAGACCATGATGCAGCTGGACGATACCTTTGCCGAGTGCTTCCAGGCGCTGAACACCCTGCCCAAGCGGCTGGGCAACGGCTTCCCCACCACCAACCCCACCGACACGTTCCGCTGCAAGAACGGCTGGTTCGCCCTCAGCGTGGGCAGCGACGCCCAGTGGCTGGGCTTCGCCCACGAAGCCGGCATGGACGCCGTATGGGGCGAGGGCACGGTGTACGCCCACGACCCCGAGCGCTCGATGGATCACTACTTCGGCGAGCTGGACGGCCAGCTGCGCGATTACTTTGCCACCATCACCATTGAGGAGGCCGACCAGATCTGCCGGCGCGCCATGGTGCCCGGCGGCCCGTGCAACACGGTCGTGGAGCTGGCGAGCGACGAGCAGGTGGCCATCCGCAACATGCTGATCCCCGTGGGCGGCGAGACCCAGCTGGGCGTGCCCGCCAAGTTTGTGGGGCAGGACGGCCAGGACAGCGGCATCGCCCCCGGCGAGGCGCTGGGCGCCAGCACCCGGCCGGTGCGGGCCGGCGCCGGCATCGCCCCCGCACAGCTGGACGAACTGCAGGCCCAGGGCGTGATCGCCTGCGGCGAATAAGGAGGGACAAACGATGGAACAGATCAAAAAGGCCGGGCCTCTGCAGGGGCTGAAGGTCGTGGATTTCACCATTGCCCTGGCCGGCGTGTACATCTCCTGGCAGCTGGCCGACATGGGCGCCGAGGTGTGGAAGATCGAGCGCAAGGGCGCCGGCGACCAGGCCCGCACCTGGGACCCGTTCATCAACGGGCTGAGCACCCTGTATACTGCTTATAACAAGAACAAGCAGAGCATTGAGCTGGACCTGCGCGCCGCAGCCGGCAAGCAGGCCGTGTTCGATATGGTCAAAGAAGCCGACATCGTGCTGGAAAACTTCAAAAGCGGCTCCATCGACCGGCTGGGCCTGGGCTATGACGTGCTGCGGCAGATCAACCCCCGCATCGTGTTTGTATCGCTCAGTGGCTTCGGCGGCAGCGGCCCGCTGCTGAAATACCCCTGCTACGACGCCATTGCCGCGGCCCGCGGCGGCTTTGCCGCCACCAACGGCGAGCCGGACGGCGCCCCCATGAAAGCCGGCAACGCCAACTGCGACACCCTTACCGGCACCCACGCGCTGAACGCCGCCCTGATGGGCGTGATCCAGGCGCGGCGCACCGGCCAGGGCTGCCACATCGACATTGGCATGACCGACACCGTGATGGTCGCCTGCGGCGAAACGCTGCTGGACTACACCCGCGGCCAGTACCAGCAGGCCCGCTTTGGCAACCACGACCGCTTTACCGCCCCCTACGGCCTGTTTGAGACCCGGGACGGCTGGGCTGCCGTTATCGCCGATACCGAGCCGCGCTGGCAAGCCGTGTGCAGCGTGCTGGGCCGGCCGGAATGGGCCGCCGACCCCCGCTTTGCCACCAACGCCGACCGCATCGCCCACCGCGACGAGCTGGTGCAGGCCATGGAAGCCGAGACCGTGCACTGGAAGCGCAGGGACCTGGAAAAGGCCCTGCTGGCCGCCGGGGTTCCCGCCTCCGAGGTACTGCCGTTCATCGAGGCATACACCTCCGACCACGCCAACGCTACCGGCTGCACCCAGTGGGTGGATCAGGCCAAGATCGGCCTGATGCGCTTTTACACCAACCCCCTGCAGTTTGACGACCAGCCCTGCCCCATCCACTGCGGCGCGCCCCTGCTGGGCCAGGACAGCCGCCAGGTGCTGGAGAGCATCGGCTACACCGCCGAGCAGATCGACCAGCTGTACGCCGACGGCGTAGTGGCCAGCAGCATGTTCTGAGCCGCCGCGCGCAGGCATAGCCCCGCAGGCCGCACACAGGCCGGAAAGGAAGCGGAAGATGCAGATTGAGTGCATGATCCTGGGCGAATACGCCACCAACTGTTATATCCTGTCCGGCGGGCAGGCGGGGCGCTGCGTGCTGATCGACCCGGCCGATGACGCGCCCCGCCTGCTGGCCCGGCTGGACAACGCCGGCCTTGTGCCCGAAGCCGTCCTGCTGACCCACGGCCACTACGATCATCTGCTGGCCGTGCCGGGGCTGCAGGCGCGCTGGCCGGCGCTGCCGGTGTACTGCCACCCGCTGGATATCCCCGAGGACACGGTGGAATACGAAGGGCGGCGCGCCTTTCCCACGGTAGCGGCCTTTGCCAACCTGCGCACCCTGTGCGAGGGCGGCCGGCTGGAGTTGGCGGGGCTGGCGTTCACGGTGCTGCACACGCCGGGCCACACGCCCGGGTCGGTCACGTTCCAGTGCGAGCAGGCCCTGTTCACCGGCGACACGCTGTTTTTGGAGAGCATCGGCCGCACCGATTTTGCCGGCGGCGACGACCGGCAGATGGCCCAAAGCCTTGCCCGCCTGGCGGCCCTGCCGCTGGCGGACTGCCCGGTGTACCCGGGGCACGACAGCCCCACCACGCTGGCGCACGAGCGCCGCTTTAACCCCTGGCTGCGGTTCGCGCAGCGTTGAGATCAATGGTCCCAGGCCCTGCGAGGGCACCCAAATACAACTGCTTTCAACGAGGTGAGATCTATGGATGAAGCAAAAAAAGTTTTGACCCGGCTGGAAAACGGCGTGCTGGTGATCACCATCAACCGCCCCGAGCGGCGCAACGCCATCGACCCCGAAACGGCCAATCTGATGGAAAGCATCCTGAATGCCG
>CAMFSB010000019.1 GCA_945982465.1 uncultured Faecalibacterium sp.
GCGGGCTGGAGCGGGGCCGCGAGATGGGGGGCACGGGGAGCGCGGCGGTGGGCTGCACGCTGCTTTCGGCCATGGCGCGGCCGGTGTATTCCAAGCTGGTGTACGAGGGCTGGAAGCATACCTCCAACGCCAAACAGTACCTGCTGCGGTTGGCGCTGTGCGCGCTGGTGTCGGAGATCCCCTACGATCTGGCGTACCGGGGTACCTGGTTCGACCCCACCACTCAGAACCCGGTGTGGGGCCTTTTGCTGGCGGCCCTGATGCTGGAGATCATCAAACGCTACGGCTGCCGCCCCGGCCCCACAGGCGTGGCGCTGAAAGCGCTGTTCATCACGGCGGCCGCTGTCTGGGCGGTGCTGGGGCAAAGCCAGCTGGGCGTGATGTTCGTGCTGCTCACGGCCCTGCAGTATTGCTTTGAGGGCAGCATGGTGGCCACCATGCTGGGCGGCATCGCACTGACGCTGCTGCAGTTCCCGGCGCCGTTCGGCCTGCTGACGGTGTACTGGTACAGCGGCCGCCCCGGCCGCGCGCCGCGCCGGCTGTTCTATGCGCTGTACCCGGCGCAGCTTTTGGTTTTTGCTTTGCTGGGCTGGCTGGCGGCACGCTGACGCCCCGCGCCAAAGCCGGGCGCGCACCACAAATGCAAAAGGTCCCCTGCACAGGGCTTGCCTGCGCAGGGGACCTTTTTTGTAACAGGGATGGAAAGCTTAGCGCTGCACAAAGCGCCCGGCATTTTGCCCATCAGCCGAGCCCGCCGGGCCATAGCCGCCAGAAAAAACCGCAGCCAAGAGGGCGAAGCACCCGGAACCTGCCATATAGCCGGCTTTACCGCACCGGCGCGGTGATAAAGCCGCTGCCCATCACAAAGCCGCCGCGGTAGAACACAGCGCTCTGGCCCGGGGCGGGCGCGCGCACCGGCTCGGGGAAGGCGACGTTCCCGCAGCCGTCGTACCGGCAGGGCACAGGCTTTGCCGCGCTGCGCACCTTGACCAGATATTCCCCGGCGGGCAGGGGGCGGCCGTCCGGCGTGGCAATGTCCCGCAGGGCAAAGCCGGTAAAGTATTCGTCGCCGGCCACCGCCAGCTGGATGTCGCCGTTTTCGCGGATCTCGCGCACGAACACCGGCTGGCCCAGCGCCACGCCCAGCCCTTTGCGCTGGCCCACCGTGTAGTGCAGCACGCCCTTGTGCGGGCCAAGGTCGGCCCCGTCCGGCGCGATCAGGTGCCCGGCCCGGCCGGCAAAGCCCTGTGCCTCGATATAGCCGGCGTAGTCGCCGTCCGGAATAAAGCAGATCTCCATGCTGTCCGGTGCGTCGGCGCAGTCCAGCTGCAGCTCCCGGGCCATCTCGCGCACGTCGTCCTTTTCAAATTCGCCCAGTGGCAGCACCAGGCGGGCCAGCACATCCTGCCCCAGCCGGCACAGCATATAGCTCTGGTCGCGGGCCGCGCTTACGGGCTGGCAGATGCGGAACATCCCGTCGCCGTCCTCAGCCACGCGGGCGTAATGGCCGGTGGCAATATACTGGATGCCCAGCCGGTCGGCGGCGGTCAGCAAGGCGGCAAACTTGACCCCCGGGTTGCACAGCACGCACGGGTTGGGCGTTTCGCCCCGGCAGTAGCTCTCGCAGAACGGCGTGATCACGCGCTCGCGGAACATGTCCTGCACATCCAGTACGACGCATTCCACCCCAAGCTGGCCGGCGGCCTTTTTGGCCGCGTCCACCGCCGCCTGATGGGCGGGTGAAAAACGGATCACCGCCCCCGTCACCGCAAAGCCCTGCTGCTGCAAAATGCGCACGGTCACACTGGAATCCACGCCGCCGCTCATGCCCACCAGCACCTTGTCCTGTGTTTCGTAGGTGTCAAACCCGTTTGCCGGTAAAAATTCTCCTGCCATACCTGTTTTGCCGGCGCATACTGCGCCGGCGCTCCTCCTTTTGCGCATTTTTAAAAAACAATGGTTGTGCAGCAGGCCGAACACCTGCTATACTGTCTGTATCAACTGGATCCTGTAAGGGGGGAACTGCCCATGAACGATCGGTCTGCGCGCGGCGCCTATCTGGCCATGCTGTTCGACGGCCTGTGCGTCTCCAGTGCCAGCGTGGTGCTGCCGCTGCTGCGGGAGCATTACGCGTTGTCCTACGATCTGTCGGGCTTATTGTTGGCGCTGCTCAGCGTAGGCAATCTGGTCTCGGCGTTGCTGTGCGGCATCCTGCCCCGGTGCTGGGGCGTGCGGCGCACGGCGCTGGTGTTTACGTCGGGGCTGCTGCTGGGCTACCTGCTGCTGCTGGGTTCCGGCGCGCAGGCTGCGGTGCTGCTGGGCTTTTTGTGCATCGGCCTGGGCAAGGGCAGCAGCATGAACAACGCCATTGTGGCGGCGGGGGCCGCTTCGGCCGACCGCACCAAAAGCACCAACCTGATCAACGCCCTGTTCGCCCTGGGCAGCCTGTGCGCGCCGCTGCTGTATCTGTGCGCAGGGCGGCTGCCGTTCTGGCGGGCGCCGCTGGCGGCGCTGGCCGTTTCGGGCGGGGTGGTGTGGCTGCTGTTCTGGGCCATGCGCCTGCCCTCGGGCCGGCGCGAAAGCGAACAGGCCGCCGATTTCGGCTTTTTGAAAAGCCGGCATTTCTGGTATTCCACCGCGTTTTTGTTCGGTCAGCAGTGCGCGGAGATCAGCGTCACCGGCTGGCGGGTGACCTACTGCACGGCCCCCGGCAGCCTGTCCGGCACGCTCAGCGAACTGACGGTCACCGTCGTTTTTCTGGCCATGCTGGTCGGCCGGCTGATCATCGCCTTTGTGCTGCCGCCCCAAAGCCGCCTGCGCTCGCTGACGCTGATGAGCGCCGCGTCCTTTGCCGCCTATCTGCTGCTTTTGCTTTCCAACTCCGGCGCGGCGGCGCTGGTGTTCCTGTTTTTGTTCGGGTTGTCCATTTCGGGCACCTACCCCACGGTGATCGCCCAGGCCAATCGTTCCATGAGCAACGCAACGGTGGGCGTGATGCTGCCGGTGGGCGGCATCGGCGCGGTATTGATGCCGTACCTGATCGGGGCGGTGGCGCAGCGCACCGGCATCCGCGGCGGGATGGTGTGCCCGCTGGCGGCGCTGGTACTGATGCTGGTATTTGCCGCCTTGCTCAAAAAGACGGAGGACGCCGGGCCGTAACGGCCCCGGCCCCTATTCCGCAAAGCGCAGCCCGCGGCGGCCGCGCTTTTGATTTTGCACCGCAGGCGGCCTCAGGCCTGCCGGCCACCGTATTTTTTACTCTGTTCCACAGCCAGCCGGTCGCAGCGCTCGTTTTCCGGGTGGCCGGCGTGGCCCTTGATCCAAACATAGCTCAGCCGGTGCACCGCTTCCAGCTCCAGCGCCCTGGCCCACAGGTCGGCGTTCAAAGCGGGGCTTTTGTCGGCCTTTTTCCAGCCGCGGGCGCGCCAGCTTTTGGCCCAGCCCTTTTGCAGGCCGTTGATGACATACTGGCTGTCGGAGCACAGGCGCACCTCGCAGGGCTCTTTCAGCGCGCTCAGCGCCTCGATAAAGGCGGTCAGCTCCATGCGGTTGTTGGTGGTTTCGGCCGCCCCGCCGGAAAGCTCCCGTTCATATACCTTATCGCCGGCGCGAAAGCGCAGCACGGCCCCCCAGCCGCCCGGGCCGGGGTTGCCGCTGCACGCGCCGTCGGTGTAAACTTCAACTTTTTTCATGCCGTTCTCTTTCTGTGCAAAGTACCGTGGATATCTGCTATTATAGCTGTTTTTTGCACGGCTGCCAAGTGTATATTGCCCCCGCGTCGGGCTATACTGAATTGACAAAGGCTGTTCGGAATATTATACTGGGTGTAATTCGTAACGTATAGGGGCGTGGAACCACGCCCGGCGACCCCCTTGTTATGGCCACGGTTGCATTGAGCAGATGAACCGTAAAGCGCCGAAAAGCACCCAAAACAGAAAGGAGCCTGGGGCCGGCAGACCGCCGGTTACCCCGCCGGCGGCACAGCCGCCCGGTACAATCAATACGGACGGATCGGCAGGGCGGCACGGCACGGCGCCGCGCCTGCATCGCAAACGACCGGCTGCCCTGTACGGAAAAGGGGAGCCTTGACTTTTTATGAAGATACAGGAGGAAATGTATGCCAGAAGCCGTAAATAACAATGTAAATAACAATAAAGAAACCGCCGCAGAGCGCGCCCCGCGCCAGCGCCGCACCTATTACAGCCGCAAGCCCCGCGCGCCCCGTAGCCCGGCGGCCGCGGCCCCGGCCCCGCAGATCCACATCTATCCGCTGGGCGGCCTGGGTGAAGTGGGCAAAAATATGACCGTCTATGAATGCAACGGGGACATGATCATTGTGGACTGCGGTCTGGTGTTTCCGGACAGCGACATGTACGGCATTGACCTGGTCATCCCGGATTTTACCTTTGTGGAGCAGAACATTGACCGCATCAAGGGCCTGCTGATCACCCACGGCCATGAGGATCATATCGGCAGCATCCCGTACCTGCTGCAGCGGGTCAAGCTGCCCGTGTACGGCACCCGCCTGACCTGCGGCCTGATCCGCAACAAGCTGGAGGAATTCAACCTGGCCGGCAGCACCAAATTTGTGGAGATCACGCCCAAGCGCAAGTTCAAGCTGGGCTGCTTTACCATCGAACCCATCCATGTGAACCATTCTATTCCGGACGCGGTGGCCTTTGCCATCGACAGCCCGGCGGGCACCATTATCCAGACCGGCGACTTCAAAATCGACTATACGCCGCTGGCCTGCGGCGTAACGGACCTTGCCACCTTTGCCGAATACGGCGGCAAGGGCGTGCTGGCCCTGCTCAGTGATTCCACCAACTCGGAACGGCCGGGCTTTACCGCCACCGAGCAGAAGGTGGCCTCCAGCGTGCGGGGGTTGTTTGCCCGCGCGCGCAACAAGCGCATCATCATCGCCACGTTCGCGTCCAACCTGTACCGCGTGCAGCAGATCATCGACATCGCTGTGGAGGAGGGCCGCAAGGTGGCGTTCAGCGGCCGCAGCATGGTCAACAACACGGCCATGGCGCAGGAGCTGGGCTATGTGCACATTCCGGACGGCACGCTCATCGACATCGAACAGCTCAACAAGTACCCGCCCGAAAAGGTGGTGCTGATCACCACCGGTAGCCAGGGCGAGCCGCTCAGCGCGCTGAGCCGCATGGCCCAGAACAGCCACCGCAACGTCAAGGTCGGCCCGGGCGACTTTATCATTATTTCGGCCAACCCCATCCCCGGCAATGAAAAAAGCGTGACCAAGATCGTCAACGGCCTGCTGCTGCTGGGCGCCGAGGTCATTTACGAGAGTATGTACGACGTGCATGTTTCGGGCCACGCCTGCCAGGAGGAGCAGAAGTTGATCCTGACGCTGACCCGGCCCAAATACTTTTTGCCGGTGCACGGCGAGTACAAGCAGCTCAAGCGGCACGCGCTCACCGCCGCGGCGCTGGGCATCCCGGCGGAGAATATCGTGATCGCCGAAAACGGCGAAAACATCATCCTTTCGCAGGACGGCATGAAGCTGGGCGAACCGGTCACCGCCGGCGCGGTGATGGTGGACGGCCTGGGCGTGGGCGATGTGGGCAACGTAGTGCTGCGCGACCGCAAGCATCTGTCGGAGGACGGCCTGGTCATCATGGTGGCCACCGTCAACAGCGCCACGGGGCAGGTGCTGGCCGGGCCGGACTTGGTCAGCCGCGGCTTTGTGTATGTGCGCGAAAACGAGGAACTGATGGAGGGCGCCAAGGAACTGGTGGAAATGACCCTGGATCGCTGCGCCCGCGAGCGTGTGCGCGACTGGACCAGCGTAAAGACCCGCGTGCGGGAGGCGCTGTCCAGCTATATCTACCGCAAAACCAAGCGCAGCCCGATGATCCTGCCCATTCTGATGGAAGTGTAACGGCACTGCGCTGGCGCGGCGCGATCCAAACGGTTGGAGGCTGGCTATGAAGTATAAACCAAGGGTGACGCTGGAAGTGCTTACCGTGGGGCTGCTGGTGCTGTGCGCAGCGCTGACCGCCATGGTGGTGGTGGTTTTGCCGCAGGCGGCTTGGGTGGCGGCGGCGCTGTATCTTGTGCTTGCGGCCGCGCTTGCGGTTTTGGCGGGGCGCATCCGGTCGGCCATTGCCAAATGGCTGCACGGCAGCACCTTTGACGGTTCAAAAATGAAATTCACGCTGGAAAAGCTATCGGCGCCGGTGGTGTTGCTTTCGGGCAATTCTGTGCTGTGGTACAACGACGCGTTCCGCGCCCAGCTTTTGGGCGGCGAGGAATTTCTGCTGGGCAGCGCGGCCAAGGTGCTGCCCGGGCTGGATCTGCGCATCAGCGCCCGCGGGGACGGCCAGCTGCTGCGCCGGGAGGACCGCTGCTGGCGGGCCTATTCCTCCACGGCGCCCGGCGGGGCCGAAAACATCACCCTTGTCTACCTGACCGAGGAGACCGAGCTGCGCCGGGTGGCCGCCGAATACAAGGCCAGCCGCCCGGGCTGCCTGATCTTTGCGATCGACGGCTACGACGAGGTGTTCGAGCGTATGCTGGACAGCGAGCGCGCCCGCCTGCTGGAGGGCGTGAACCGCACCATCGAGGAAATGCTGGGCAAGACCACCGGCATGCTGCGGCGCTTTGGCAGCGGCCGGTACATCGCCGTGGTGGAGGAACGCCATCTGGAGCAGTTTGCCCAGGCCCGCTACGATGTGCTGGATAAGATCCGCGCGCTGGACAACGAGGTGAACCTGTCCATTTCCATCGGCGTCGGCCGCGGCGGCAAAACCTTGTTTGAATGCCAGGAGCTGGCTGTGCAGGCGCTGGATATGGCCCAGGGCCGCGGCGGCGACCAGGCCGCCGAAAAAACGCCGGATGGCTTTACCTTTTACGGCGGCGTGAGCCACGGCGTGGAAAAGAGCAGCCGTGTCAAGAGCCGCCTGGTGGCCGCCGCGCTGGTGGAGCTGATCAAGCAGGCCGACAGCGTGGTGATCATGGGACACAGCCAGAGCGATCTGGACGCCATCGGCGCGGCCGAGGGCGTGCTGCGCATCTGCAAGATCTGCGATGTGCCGGCGGTGATCGCGGTGCGGCGCGGCGCCACGCTGGCCAAAAGCCTGATCGACGCCTTTGACGCCGCCGGCTGTGCCGATGACTTTATCGAGCCGGAGCAGGCGCTGGAGGTGGTCACCCGCCGCACGCTGTGCATCGTAGTGGATACATACCGCCGTGCGCTGGTGGAAAGCACCGAGATCCTGGACCGCTGCGGCTCGGTGGCGGTGATCGACCATCACCGCAAGGCCGAGGGTTTTATTGAAAACGCGGTGCTGGTGTGCCACGAGCCGTATGCGTCGTCGGCCAGCGAGCTGGTCACGGAGCTGCTGCAGTATGTGGGCGGCAGGGACGATAAACCCACCCGTGTGGAAGCCGAGGGCCTATTGGCCGGCATCATGCTGGATACCCGCAGTTTTTCGCTGCATACCGGTGTGCGCACCTTTGAGGCTGCCGCTGTGCTGCGCCGCCACGGCGCGGAGACCGAACGGGTCAAGGCCCTGTTCAACACCAGCCTGGAGGAATACAAGGCGAAGTGCGCCCTGGTCGAAGGCGCGCAGACCTATAAAGGCTGTGCGCTGTCGGTTTCGGGCCCGCTGCCGCCCGGCATGAAAGTGGCGGTGCCGCAGGCGGCCAACGACCTGCTTTCCATCGAGGGGGTGCAGGCCAGCTTTGTGGCCGTGCAGAACCCCGGCGGCGTGAGCGTCAGCGCCCGCAGCATGGGCGAGGTGAATGTGCAGGTCATTATGGAAGCGCTGGGCGGCGGCGGTCATCAGACCATGGCTGGCGGCCAGCTGCGCGGCGCCACCCCCGAGGAGGCCTACAAAAAGATCTGCGCCGCCATCGACCTGTACCGCGCGGCCCAGGCCCAAAGCGCGCAGGCAGTAAAAAAATGACCTGCATGCCCGGCCGGGCGTGCAGGCTGCACGATCTGCATCCATTTAAAAAGACCGGTGCCCCGCGGGGCGCCGGCCTTTTTTTGTTTGCGCACAGCCGGGCGGCCTGGCAGCGCGGGAGAAAGGCCGCCCGCCCCCTCCCGGCGCACGGCGCGGGCGGTTTTGGGCTGTCCAGAGGCAAAATCGGGAAATTGTCGGCACGAAAGCCGGCCGCACCGACGGCCGCTGTGCACAGTTTTGTCGCAAAAATTGGGTACAATGAAAAGGTTAAGCCAACAAAACCGTCTTACGGAGGAAACGAACATGAAAGAGAGAACTTTGAGCAGCACCACGCTCCAGGCCTTTCAGCAGTACCTGATCCGGGAAGAAAAAAGCACGGCAACACAGGAGAAATACCTGCGCGACGTGCGTGTGTTTTGGGCGTATGCCGGCGCGCAGCGCATCACCAAAGAGCTGGTGATACTGTACAAACAATATCTGCAGGAATCCGGCTACGCAGTGCGCTCCATCAACTCCATGCTGGCCAGCCTGAACAGCCTGCTGGGCTTTTTGGGCTGGCAGGACTGCCGGGTGAAAAGCATCCGCCAGCAAAAGTCTGCCTATTGCGCCGAAGATCAGGAGCTGACCCGGCCCGAATACCTGCGCCTTCTGGCAGCGGCAAAGCAAAAACCGCAGCTCCGGCTGGTGCTGGAAACGATCTGCGGCACGGGGATCCGGGTGTCGGAACTGCGGTTTTTCACGGTGGAGGCGGTGCGCCGGGGCGAGGTGACCATCCGCTGCAAAGGCAAGGTGCGCACGATCCTGGTGCCCGGCAAGCTGAAAAAGCTGCTGCTGGATTATGCGGGCCGGCACGGCATCCGGGCAGGCACCGTTTTTTTGGACCGCCGCGGCAACCCGCTGAACCGCAGCGTGATCTGGGCGCAGATGAAAGCGCTGTGCCGCGCCGCAAAGGTCAAGGCGGGCAAGGTGTTCCCGCACAACCTGCGTAAGCTGTTCGCCCGTACCTTTTACGGCATCGAGAAAGACCTTGCCAAGCTGGCCGATGTGCTGGGCCACAGCAGCATCGACACCACGCGCATCTATATCATGACCACCGGCGCCGAGCACCGCAAAAAGATCGAGCGGCTGGGCCTGGTTGTATAAAATAAATGCCCGACATAATTCATATTATGTCAGGCATTTTAAAATTTGCAGGTACTTACGCACCTTTTTCAAAGAAAATTCTAGCATAGATCCTATAAAAAGTCAATCAAAAACCAAAAGAAGATTCTGCCGGTAAACCGGCGCGCCGGCGGTGCCCTAAAAATTGATAACCCGAACAAGCCCCTCCGAGGCGATTTTCCAGTCGAACGGAGGGTTCACTTTTTTGCGCCCAAAAAAGTGGTCATGCCCGGGCTGCCAGCCGGCATGCCGCGGGCGACTGCAACATAATATGAATTATGTGCAGGGCGCACGGGGCCGCTGGGCACCGCGACGGCCGCACGGAAAGAGGGGCGCAGGCAGGGCAATGGGGCAGACAGTAAAAAAAGTGTGGAATGCGGCCACGACGATCGTGGTCGCGGCGGCGGTGCTTGCGGCACTGGCCATGGCAGGGGCGCGGCTGGCAGGGCTGCGGGTGTTCGCCGTGCTTTCCGGCTCCATGGAGCCGGAATACCCGGTGGGGGCGCTGCTCTATGTCAAGCCTGTGGACTGCCAGACACTACAGTGCGGTGACGTGATCACCTTTTTGCTGGCGGAGGACACCGTGGCCACCCACCGCATCGTGGAGGTGCTGCCGGACGAAAACGACCCTGCGGTGGTGCGCTTTCGCACCAAGGGCGACGCCAACACCGCCGCGGATGGCTCGCTGGTGCACTGCAAGAATGTGATCGGCACGCCGGTGCTCACCATCCCGCAGCTGGGGTACTTCGTCGAATGGGTCCGCCGCCCGCCGGGGCTGTACGCGGCGCTCGGCGCAGCAGCCGTGCTGGTGCTGCTGGCATGTTTGCCGGACTTGGCCGCCCTGGCCCGCGGCGACCCCAAAAAGGACTGAAAAAGCGCGATTGCCCGCGCGCCCCAAACCAGGAGGGTAATGCCGTCAGGCTCCCTATACATTTTATTTTTACTATTTCAAGGAGGTTTTCTGAATGAAAACGAAACGCAAAGCTCTGCTCTTGTCTGTGTGTGCCATGCTGCTGGTAGCGGCCTCGGTCATGGGGACCATGGCCTATCTGACCGCAAAGACAAGCGAGGTACAGAACACCTTTACCGTCGGCAGCGTGAACATCACGCTGGATGAGGCAGATGTGGACAACAGTACCTCGGGCGCGAGCCGCGACCAGGCCAACGCGTACAACCTGCTGCCCGGCAATACCTATGCCAAGGACCCCACGATCCATGTAGCCGCCGCCAGCGAGGACTGCTGGGTGTTCGTAAAAGTCGAAAACGGCCTGGCGGCGTTTGAGGCCGAGGGCACCGACACCATCGCCGCGCAGATCGCGGCCAACGGCTGGACGCAGCTTTCGGACGCAAGCGGCAACCCGGTTGAGGGCGTGTACTACCGCAAGCATACCAAGGCGGACACGGTGACGGATTATGTGGTTTTCCGCACGCTGACCATCGCGGATGACGCCAATACCGTCACGGGCTGGAGCGACATTTCCAGCAAATCGATCACGGTGACCGGCTACGCGGTGCAGGACGCCAACGTGGACACCGCGCAGGACGCCTGGGATCTGGTAAAGAACCTGTAACACTGAAAACTGTTTTGCCCGCCGTGCCCCGGCGGGCAAAGCAGCTGTAAAACAGGAGGAAGATTTCGGATGAAAAAGAAAATTCTGGCGCTGTGCCTGGCGGCCACGCTGGCGGCCACCGCCATTGCGGGCGGCACGCTGGCCTGGTTTACCGATACCACCGACGCCGCTGTCAATACCTTTACGATGGGCAGCGTGAAGATCGCCCTGGAGGAACCTAGTTGGGAGGGCGACGCTACCCTGATGCCCGGCGTTCGCTTTGACAAAGACCCTACCATCACAGTGGATGAAAAAAGCCAGGACGCTTATGTGTTTTTGAAAATTGAGCTGAACAAATACGTCAGTCTGGTCAACCTGATGGGCGTGGACGCCTACAAAAACCAGATCGGCGGCCTGCAGGGCGAATACCCGGGCTTTACGCAGTTTGTGGAGATGCTTTCTGCCGACAAGGCCCTGCGCCAGGCCGTGCTGGACCGCTGGTTCACCGACATCGACCATTCCGCATGGAAGGTCATGAACCTTGCGGAGATCCAGGCGGCCGCCGCCGGCGTGGCCGATCAGTCGAACCCCGCCAAGCTCACGGTAGTGTTGGGCTGCATCCGCGGTGAAGCCGACACGCTGAGCGGCGGCGAATCGGTCACCTTCATGACCGGTTTCGGCATGCCCGCTACGGTCACTGCTTCGATGTTCGACGGTGAGGATGCCTACCGCATCGACGGCGTTTCCAAGTCCAACTTCAACACCGATGCGGCCCCGTTCAAAATGACCTTTACGGCCTATGCCATCCAAAAGGCCGGGCTCGATACCATCGACGCCGCTTATACCGCCCTGTTCGGCTGAACCGGGCCGGCCGCGGCTGATCCAAGCCATGCTCCTGCGTCCTTCAAGGGCGCAGGGCATACCAGGGTGCTTTGGCCGCTCGGCCGGAGCGCCCCGGTATGCCCTGCATCGGGGAAGGACAGAAAAGAACAGCCACTTACAGCCATACAGAGGTGAAGCCAATGAAACGCAAACTGCTTGCAGGCGCCGTGATTCTGATGTGCCTGTCCCTGCTGGCCTATGGGACACTGGCCTACTTCACGGCGGAGAACACCGCCCACAATGTGATCACTTCGGGCAGCGTTGGGATCGCACTGCGGGAATGGGCCGATGAACAAAAGACCGAGCCGTTCCCGGAAGACGGCGTCAGCGGCGTGATGCCCGGCACGCAGGTCACAAAGATCGTGGAAGTGGAAAACACCGGCGCAAACGCCGCGTACATCCGCGTCCGGGTGGAAACCGAAATCGTTCTGGCGCAGGGGGAAATGGATCAGTTGGAGACCGGCCTGATCGCGCTGGACATCGACGAGAGCCACTGGGCGCTGGGCAGCGACGGCTTTTACTATTACCGCCAGGCGCTGCAGCCCGGCGAAGTGACCGCGCCGCTGTTTACTGCCGTCCGCTTTGATCCGGGCATAGACAACCGCTACCAGGGCAGCAGCGCCAGCGTGACCATCAAGGCGTATGCCGTGCAGGCGGCCAACAACGGCGCAAGCGCCCTGACCGCCCAGGGCTGGCCGGAAGCGTAAGGAGGGAGCCGTATGAAAAAGAAAAAACTGCTTTGCCTGGTTTTAAGCCTGGCGAAGCTGCTTGGCTCGGTGATGCCGGCGGCCCGGGCCGAAGAAGCGGAAGCTCCGGCCCCGGAAAGCACGGCCGTATCCTCCGCCCCGTCCGCTGACCCGGCCGCTACGGCCGAGCCGTCCGCCGACCCCGAAGCCACGGCCGAGCCGTCCGCCGACCCCGAAGCTACGGCCGTGCCGTCCGCTGACCCCGAAGCCACGGCTGCGCCGTCCGCTGATCCCGACGCTACGCCCGCGCCGCCTGCTGACCCCGACGCTACGGCCGCGCCGGCCGCCGACCCCGAGACTACGGCCGAGCCGTCCGCTGCCCCCAACGCCACGCCCGCCCCGGCCGCGCATGCACCGGGCTGCACGGAGGACTGCACCGGCGAAGACTGCGCCTGCGGCTGCCATCAGCCCGGCTTGCCCGGCTTGTATGAACAACTGATGGCCTGCGTGTCGCTGCAGGAGCTGGACGCCGTGCTGGACGAGGCCGAGCAAGCGGAGCTGGACGCTCTGACCGAGGAACAGCTTGCGCAGCTCGAAATGCACATTCGCACGCTCGAACCGGCTCCCCACCCCGCGGAGCACCTACAAAACACCCCCGCTACAGCAGAACCCCGCCACAAAATCAACCCCCCCCAGACAATAACCC